>NZ_JBFBAZ010000120.1:0-24828 GCF_040682475.1 Hamadaea sp. NPDC051192 | reverse complement strand
CTGCACGGCGGAGAGGATCAGCACCGGCACGGACCACCACAGGCTCGGCATCCCGACGCGCTCACCTCGGTGTTCAGGCCGAGGGCGCGCGCACCGAAGTAAAGACCAAGCCCCGGAATCCCGATCAGCGCGGCCAGCGCCGCGCCCCCGCCCAGGTCGAACCAGGGCCGTCGCAGGTCCAGACCGAGGACCAGGCGCGGCCGTCCGGGGTCCCGATTCAGCAAGTGGTACGCGAGCCCGACCACCACGAGGGCGAAGAAGATGTCGAGCAGCTGGTACGTGAGGTCGAAGTACGGCCGGACCGAGCGGGAGACGTTGAGCGCCGACGTCTGGCTGGACAACGGACCGGGCTTGGTCAGTTTGGCGATCAACGACACCAACGAATAAATCGCCGATTGTCCAAGTGAAAGGCCGAGGACCAGTAGCAACTCGTTGCGACGGCGTACCGCGAGGTTCCTCACGCACCGCACTATCGCACAAGTTGTGCGACTTGCCGTCACTGATTGTCGCGAGAGTCGTTACGTGTCCGACCTACAACGGCTGTTGAAGGAGTCCTGGACCCTCGTCGAAGAGGACCAGGACAAGTTGGCCGGCTACTTCTACGCCCGCATTTTCCTAGGTCGTCCCGAAGTCAGAGACCTGTTCCCGGTCACCATGGACGTCCAGCGAGCCCGTCTGCTGGGCGCGATCGTCAGCGCCATCCAGACCGTCGACGATCCCGAACGATTCGACGAGTACCTGCGGTCCCTCGGCCGCGACCACCGCAAGTTCCAAGTCGTCCCGGAGCAGTACGAAGTAGTCGGCGCCGCGCTGCTGGAAGCGCTGCGCACCTTCGGCCGGGGCGATTGGACTCCCGAGTACGACCAGGCGTGGCGGGACGCGTACGACGTCATCGCGCGCAAGATGCTGGCCGGAGCGGAGGCCGACACCAACCCCGCATTCGTCCACGCCGAGGTCGTCAGCCACGAACGGCGCGGGCGCGACATCGGCATCATGCGCGTACGCCCGCTGCAACACCTGGAATTCCGTCCAGGCCAGTACGTCAGCCTGGAATGCCCGAAGTACCAGCCGCGCGTCTGGCGTACCTATTCCATCGCCAACGCGCCCCGGGCCGACGGCACCATGGACTTCCACATCCGGGCGCTGGGCGCGGGCTGGGTGTCCGGCGCGCTGGTCCGGCGTACGCTCCCCGGCGACATGCTCCGGCTGGCGGCTCCCATGGGAACGATGGCCGTCGACCGGCGGTCGCAGCGCGACATCGTGCTGATCGCCGGCGGCACCGGGCTGGCGCCGATCAAGGCGATCATCGAGGAGCTGGCGACCTTCAACCGGACCCGGTGGGTGCACGTGTTCTACGGCGCGCGGGATCGGGACGACCTCTACGACCTGCCCGACCTGCAACGGCTGGCAAGCGTCTTCCCGTGGCTGTCGCTGATGCCGGTCTGCTCGCACGATTCCGGCTGGGGCGGGGAGGAGGGTCTGCTCAGCGAGGTCGTACGCCGCTATGGCCCGTGGCAGGACCACGACTTCTACCTGTCCGGCTCGCCCGCGATGATCCGCGCGACGCTGCGGGCGCTCAACGAACTGCAGGTGCCGTCGATGCGCGTGAAGTACGACGCCTTCGCCGACTACTAGGCCGGTACGCGAAGGAGGCCGGGCGAGATTCGCCCGGCCTCCTTGCGTTTCGTGCGATCAGCTGACGGTGCAGGTGAAGGTCTGCGTCGTCGAACTGGTCACGGTGTAGGTGGTGGCATGGGCGAAATCGGCCCCGCCGCACCACTTCCAGTCGCGGGTGCGCTGGAACTTGACGGTGGTGCCGGGAAGGATCCGCAGCGACGCGCCCTCGGCCGGATCCTGAATCCAGCCGCTGGCCTGGAAGTCGCCGGTGGTCACGTTGTGCGCGTCGACGAAGTCGTCGGCCACGCCGAACACCTTGACCACGACGCCCGCCTTCATCGTGTAGTTGAAGGTGGTCGTCTGGCCGGACTGAACCGGGACGCCGTTGGCGACCGGGGTCCGCCGGGGCAGGACGGACGTGACGCTGGTCGGGCCTGCCGCCGTCTGCGACGTCGTACGCCTCGGCAGCGGAGTCGCCGCCGGGTAGCGGTAACCGGTGCCGTCACTCCACTGGAAGGCGTGATCCTTGGCCGTGAAGAGCAGCGGCCAGGTGTACGGACCGAGGAAGTCGATCTTGTAGGTACCGTCGGCGGCCACGTCGACCTGACCGAATCCGCCCCCCGCGTGGTACGCCTGCGGCGCCATGGTCACGCCGCCGTACGCGATCGGGTTGCCGGTCTCGCTGGTGACCTTCCCGGTGATCGTGCCCGCCTTGTCCATGAGGATCGTCGGCGGCGTGATGGTCTGGCCGTTGGCGACGGTGAACGTCGAGGCGAGCAGCTCGCTTCCCGTGCCGCCGTTCGGCCCGACCCATTGGGCGCCGAAGCCGCTCCCGGTCTTGGGGAAGACGAACAGGTGGTAGGAGCCGCCGGTGTTGACCGTCACCGTCTTGGTGCCGTCGGCGGCGGTCCTGCCGTCGATGCCCTCCGGCATGACGAAGCCCTTCGGGCTCAACGCGAGCACGACGAAGTCCTTCAGACCGGCCCCGGTCGCCCGGTCGACGACCTTGACCTTGATCTTCCCGGTGGGGCGCATCGTCACCGTTACCGCGGTCTGCTGACCGGCGGTAACCGTCACCGGAACCGTCTGGAAGACGTAGCCGGTGGCGGACACGCTGAGGTCCCACGCGCCGGCCGCCACGTCGCTGAGGATCAGCGAGCCGTTGGTGCTGCTGCCGTTGATGGCGCCCGACTCGCCGAGGTACGCGTTGAAGGAGCTGATCGCAGCGCCGGTGACGGAGTCCTTCGCCGTGATCTTCACCGAGCCGGACGCCAGCTTCTTGTCGTTCACCGTGGTCGTGTCGCCACCGGTCACGGTGAAGGCGGTGGCCGTCTCGACGGTCCGCTTACCCGGCGCCCATTGATCGATGTGCTGATCCGGGCTGAAGAAGTGGACCTTGTACCCGGAGCCGGCGAAGACCTCGTCGATTGCGTAGTTGCCGCTGCCGTCCGTCTGGGTCGAGAGGTACTCGTTCGTCATGGTGGAGGAGAGCGACACGTAGACGTCCGCGATCCCGGCACCCGCCTGGGTGGTCAGCCGACCGGCGATCGAGCCGGTGGGCAGGAGGCTCTCGTCGACGGTCACGACACCGCCACCGGTGACGGTGAACGACGCGGCGGTCGCTTCCGAGCGCTGGTCGTGAGCGAGCTGTGTCGCCCCCGACGGGAGCGTGAACTGCACTCGGTACGAGCCGGGGATCAGGTAGTCGAGGCGGTAGTCGCCGTTGCCGTCGGTCGTCGCGTAACCGGCGCTGTTGCCCGTGGCTTGCAGCGCCGTGACCTCGACGTCCACGGCCGGCGTGCCGTCCGACCGGGTGACATGGCCGCCGATCGAACCAGTCGGCTGGAGAGTCTCGTCGACGGTGGTCGTCGCGTTCGCGGTCACGTCGAACACGTCGGCGTCCTGATAGCTCTTGCCGTGGGCGAACTGCTCCACCGAGCCGATACGGAAGGAGACGGTGTAGGTGCCCGGGGGTACTGCGATGGCGTACGAACCGTCGTACTGCGTCATGCCGAAGCCGTAGCCGCCGCTGGGGCTGGAGGCGGAAACCTGGACGTCGGGCGCCGGGTGTCCCTGGCTGTCGGTGACTACGCCGCTGATGGTGCCGGCCGGCAGCGCGCTGTCGTTCACCGTCGTGGTGGCGCCGGCGGTGACGGTGATCAAGTCAGCGGCGTCCGATGACACCTTGCCGTAGGCGTACTGGCTCGGCCGGCCGGGCGGCTGGAACACGACGATGTAGCGACCGGGCTGCAGCCCGGTCATCGAGTAGTGCCCGGAGGCGTCGGTCGGGGCGTCGCCGTAGGTGTCGGTCTCGTCCGAGTACGCGTTGACCCAGACGCCTTCCAGCGGGGCGCCGTTGGCGGTGAAGGTGCCGGAGATGGTGCCGGGGGTGGCCGCGTGGGCCATGGGCGTCAAACCGAAGGTTGCGATCGCGATAGCGACGACAATGGATCCGATCCGACGCAGAGGTGATCTGCTCATGCTTCCTCGAGGGGTGAGAAAGGACGGGTCGGGGGCGGGCTGAACGCCCGCTGAGAATCCCCGTGAGGCGCTCACGATATCGGAGACGTGCGACACGGTGGGGGCGCTGTGACGGCGGTCTTGGCGCCCCACCGGATAGTCGCTTTGCTCTCGCTCGGGAGGGCAGGGTATTCTCGTCCGGCGACGATCTCACCGATCGCCGTTGGAGGCTTCGCCTAGTCCGGTCTATGGCGCCGCACTGCTAATGCGGTTTGGGTTTAACGCCCATCCGGGGTTCAAATCCCCGAGCCTCCGCTCGCCGATCACTCGGGTCTCGTGCTCGATGTGACCGGGGAAACCCGATTAGTCCGCTCGGTGGACCTTGTGTAGACTGAGCGGGCGCCGAGCGCCCGTAGCTCAACGGATAGAGCATCTGACTACGGATCAGAAGGTTAGGGGTTCGAGTCCCTTCGGGCGCGCTCTTGATCAAAGGGTCTTCCACCTGCCGGTGGGAGGCCCTTTGTCGTTGATCGTGCGGGGCGCCTCGCCACGTCGTTCAGCCCCCATCCCGCTGGGATGGGGGCTGAACTCGGTCTGGGGCCGGCCTTCGCGTCGTACGCGGGCCGCCGTCAGGAAGCCTCGCGATCCTTCACGTAGACGGCCTCTCCCTGGCGTCCCTCGATCAAGCCTTCGGCCTTGAGGACCAGCATCGCGCCGCGGACGGAGCCGTAGCTGATGCCGTATTCCTCCCGGAGTTGCGAGATCGACGGCAGCTTGTCCCCGGCGCGCAGCTCACCAGACTTGATCTGTTCACGGATCGTGTCCGCAAGCTTGACGTACTTGGCGGTCATCTTCTTCTCCCTGACAGGCTCGCCTGAGTAGTAGATCACTGTCACTGGGGTTCCATCAACTACCAAAAGCCGCTCAACGTAGTCGAGAAGTATTACTACGTCGAATCAGTTCATCGATAGACACTTATCACCTTCGGGGTGGGCGACCAGGTGGAGGGTTCTGGACGGAAGCACGAGGTTTGCCGTACGCGGGTCCGGACTGCCATCCCCCAAGCGTCCGATGCGCTGTCGCGTTATCAAAATGTTACGTGGTGCGTGATCTTGACGCTGTGTAGTGATCTTCCGATTGTCTGTCCTGAAATATCGCCCGCATCCGAATCGAAAACTCCAGGTGATTAACGCAGAGTCACTTGATCAGGTCTCACGTCGGATTCACGGTTACCGGTGAGTAGCAACAGGGGTTGTGACGCATCTCGCGGAGCGGAAACATGCGTGACACAACAATGCCGTCCGTTGCCATCCACGCTCCCTCTCGGCTACCGCAGGGCCGATCCGCGTTAACGGCGTACGACGGGCAAAAGCTTCGAGGAGGACCCCCAGTGAAGGACTCGAACGGCAACCTGGTGCAGGGTCGCACCAGGTGGCGGCGGTTCGCTGCCGTCGTCATCCCGGCGGCGGTCGTCGCCGGCGGCCTGATGACGGGCGTGGCGCAGGGCAAGGTGCCCGTCGCGCTCAACGTCTCCGGTCAGAGCTTCAAGATCAGCGCTGACCAGCTCAACGGCACCGGCTTCACCCAGTACGGGAGCGTGGCCGTCAAGAAGGACGGCACGCAGATCCCCGTCGCCGCGTCGGGCATCAAGTCGGCCACGCTGAGCAACCTCTGCCAGTCGGTCGTCGTCGTGCCCGGTCACCTCTCGCTGGTCATCCGGGCCGGCCGCGAGGCGGGCAACCCGGCCAGCGCCGAGAACCTGCTCATCGGCATGGACGCCCTCGCCGGTGACGCGACGTTCACGAACATCGACATCGGCACCGACGCCTCCGCGCTGTCCAAGGACGGCTTCAGCAGCCACGGTCAGACCGGCGCGTTCGGCCAGGAGGCCGACAAGGTCGAGATCCACAACCTGAAGCAGCGCGCGTACAGCACGAACGCGGGCACGTTCACCCTCAACGGCCTGTCCATGAAGGTGGACCTCACGGGTTACGAGTGCTTCGCCGACTCGGCCCTGAACTGACCGCGCCCATGGCGTGACCCCGGCCGGCCGCTCTACCCGTGAGCGGCCGGTTCGGCGGTTACCCCGCGTTGCATGGAGGCACAACCCCATGGAATTCACCCCTCCGGAGAGGAATCCGGCCGCCGAGGAGCTGTTCTCGCCGGCCGACCGAGCGGAGACGCCTTCCTTCTGGCAGAAATTCAGTGCCTGGCGGCGGGCTCGGCCGTTCTGGGGTGGACTGCTGGCGATCCTGGCCGGCATCGAGGTCTACGCCTCGACGCAGACGTCCATCGGCGACATCGTGCTCAAGGTGGGCGTCGAGGGCTTCCAGGCGTACCTGATTCCCCTGATGCTGGTCCTTGCGGGGTTCCTGGCCTGGTTCACCCCGGCCCAGCGGGCCTTCTACGGGATCATCACCGCGTTCATCTCGGTCTACGCGCTGATCGGCGTGAACTTCGGCGGCTGGATCCTGGGCACCCTGCTCGGGATGACCGCCGGTGCGCTGATCTTCTCGTGGACTCCGGTCGACCCCAACCCGGTCCTCTACTCCGGCGAACCCCGCTCGGACGACGAGCCGGAGTCGGCGGCGGACGCCGAGGAGGACGACCACAACCCGCGGCACGCGGCCACCGAGGAGATCCGTGACCCGGACCTCGGAGAGCCCGACCTCGACCGGGGCCGGGCCGGCGGAGCCGCCCGCGGCAAGCTGCTCGCCATCTCGATGGTGCCGCTGCTGATCGCGGGCATCGGCGTCGTCGCGATGCGGTCCGCGCCCGCGGCCTACGGAGCCGGCTGTCCGACTCCGAGCCGCAGCACCACCCGCGCTCCGAAGCCGTCGGCGAGCACCTCGCCGGCGGCTCCGGCGCCGTCGGCCAGCCCGTCGGCGAAGGCGTCGCCCTCCGCGTCGCCCTCGCCGTCGACCGGCATCCTCGGGCAGATCGTCGACGGTCTGGTCGACCTGCTGACGCCGGACAGCCCGTCGCCCAGCACGTCGGCGTCGAAGGCCGACCCGACGACGGCCACGTCGCCGGGGGTGAAGACCTCGACGAAGCCGACCACGACCAAGTCGCCGGTACCTCGGCGTACGGCGAACCCCTGCACCGGACAGTCGGCGTCGCCTTCGGCGTCGGCCGTTCCGCCGGCGAAGCGGCTGACGGCCGCGGCCGGCCAGGTCGACGTCACGGCCAAGCCGGGGCTGCTGACCGGTTCGAAGGTCACCATGGTCAACCTGGCGTTCCAGGGCATCGTAGAACTGCCGACTGCGGACGGCCCGATCTCGGTGCTGAAGTTCACCATGGACAGTTCCGTCACCGACGACTTCAAGCTGCACACGTATGGCCGGGGAAAGTCGCCGGACATCGACTTCGTCACGGATCACCTGACCGTGCGGCAGAACGTCGTCTTCTACACCAGCCGGTTCCAGGCCAAGCTGTTCGGCCTGCTCCCGGTGGACTACTCGCCGTCGCACCCGCCGGACATCCCGATCCCGCCGCTGATCCCGATCATCTTCACGGATCCGCAGATCGATCTGGTCTGGGTGAACGCGGACGTGCTGACGGCCAAGCCGCAACTGGTCACGAAGCCGGTCTGAGCGGCTGCGCCATTCCGCAGACATGACGAGGGCGGGCACCC
Source organism: Hamadaea sp. NPDC051192 (assembly GCF_040682475.1). Lineage (NCBI taxonomy): Bacteria > Bacillati > Actinomycetota > Actinomycetes > Micromonosporales > Micromonosporaceae > Hamadaea > Hamadaea sp. NPDC051192. The sequence goes on along the minus strand of NZ_JBFBAZ010000120.1, from coordinate 17,117 downwards.
GAATCGGGTGCCCGCCCTTCGCGTACGCCGGTCAGAGGCGGGCGAGCGCCTTCTGCAACGGGTCCAGCCCGAGTGAGCCCAGGTTGAGCGCGTCCCGGTGGAACGTCTTGAGGTCGAAGTCGGCGCCCTTACGCCGCTTGGCGTCGTCCCGGGCCTGGAGCCAGATCCGCTCGCCGACCTTGTAGGAGGGGGCCTGCCCCGGCCAGCCCAGGTAGCGGTTCAGCTCGAAGCGCAGGTTCTCGTCGGGCACGCGGCAGTGCGCCCGCATGAACTCCCAGCCCAGCTCGGGCGTCCAGCGCTCGCCCGGGTGGAAGCCGAACGGGTTGTCGCGCGGGATCTCCAACTCCAGGTGCATGCCGATGTCGACGATCACCCGGGCGGCGCGGAACGCCTGGCCGTCGAGCATGCCGAGCTTGTCGGCCGGGTCGGCCAGGTAGCCGAGATCGTCCATCAGACGCTCGGAGTACAGCGCCCAGCCCTCGCCGTGCCCGGAGCACCAGCAGAGCAGCCGCTGCCACCGGTTCAGCAACTCCGACCGGTACGCCGTCTGCGCGACCTGCAGGTGGTGACCGGGTACGCCCTCGTGGTAGACGGTGGTGACCTCACGCCAGGTGGAGAACGAGTCGATGCCCTGCGGCACGGCCCACCACATCCGGCCGGGGCGGCTGAAGTCCTCGCTCGGTCCGGTGTAGTAGATGCCGCCGTCGGACGTCGGGGCCAGGCAGGCCTCGATCCGCTGGATCTGCTGCGGGATGTCGAAGTGCGTACCGTTCAGGTCGCTGATGGCGCGCTCGGCGAGGCTCTGCATCCACTCGCGGAACGCCTCCTTGCCGTCGATGCGGTACTTCGGATCGGCGTCGAGCTTGGTGACGGCGTCGTCGATCGAGGAGCCCGGACCGGCGATCTCGGCCGACACGGCGCGCATCTCCGTCTCCAGCCGGTGCAGCTCTTCGAAGCCCCAGGCGTACGTCTCGTCCAGGTCGACCTGCGCGCCCAGGAAGTACTGCGAGGCGAGGGCGTACCGCTCGCGGCCGGCGGCCTGCTTCTCGCGTCCCTTCGGGGCCAGCTCGGTCCGCAGGAACTCCCCGAAGGACGAGGTCGCGGCGGTGGCCGCGGCGGCCGCCTCGGCGAGCCGGTTCGCCAGCGCGCCGCTCGCGTTCAGCCGGCGGGCCAGCCCGTGGTAGAAGTCGTCGCCGGCCGGATCGGTCCAGATGTCGCACTGCTTGGCGACCTCGATGATCTGCTGGCGGGCCGAGACGTGTCCCTCGGCCGCCGCCTTCAGCACGGTGCGTTGGTACTGCTCGACCGCCGCCGGGATCAACTCCATGCGGGCCGCGATGTTGGCCGCGGCGTCCTCGCCCTCGGTGGGCATGAGGTCGAAGACCTGGCGTACGCCGTGGATCGCGGACGAGATCACGTTGATCTCGCTCTCGTCCTCACCGGCCTCGTAGCGGGCCAGCGACAGGTTCAGTCGTTCGAGCATCGCCTCGCGTGCCACGAACTCGGTGTCGCCCTCCGGTTCGGTGGCGTCGAGCGCCGCCACGGTACGCCGAGTCAGGTCGGCCTGCGCGGCGAAGCCCTCCGGGGAGAGGTCGTCGAGTTTGTCGTCGTATCCGGTGATGCCCACGTACGTGGCGCCGATCGGGCTGAGTGGGGCCCACTCCTCCACGTACTGGTTGGCGATGTCGTCAATCCGTCCCATGGGGTCGAACCTAGCGGACGAACCCCGGCCGACGCAGGCAGTAAATCGCGTCACGGCGACCGAATCCCGCGCGACCGAAGGCCGGGGGATCTGGCAGTGTGTCAGGAGTGACCGCGCCTATCACCCCTGACAAGGGCAGCTCCGCCGTGTGGCTGCCCGCTTTCGCGGCGAACGTCCTGATCTGGGGCGCGAGCTTCGTCTTCATCAAGTACGGCGTCCTGGAGATGCCGGCGATCTGGGTGGGCGCCATCCGGATCGTCCTCGGCGCGATCACTCTCCTCGTGATCATGGTGCTGCTGAAGGCGCGGCTGCCGCGTGATCCGAAGATGTGGGCGCACCTGGTCGTCCCCGGCGTCATCGGCGTCGCGGTCCCGTTCACGTTGTTCCCGCTGGGCGAGGAGCGGGTGCCGAGCCTGGTCGCCGGGATCTGGAACGCCACGACCGCGTTGTGGGTGCTGCCGTTCGCGGTGTTCGTCTTCCGCACCGAGAAGTTCCGCGTACGCTCGGCGCTCGGCCTGGCACTGGGCTTCGTGGGCGTACTGGTCGTCCTGGGCTTCTGGCACAGCGGCGGAGCCGACCTGACCGGCCAGCTCATGTGCGCCCTGGCCGCGTTCTGCTACGGAGTGTCCATTCCGTACATCAAGCGCTTCACCACCGGCCGCGGCGTGGCCGGGATCTCCATCGCCGCCGGGCAGAGCATCGTCGCCGCCATCGCCATCGTGCCGGCCGCCCTGCTGTCGGCGGGCGCCCCGCCCACCCCGGGCGAGCTGTCGCTGAAGGCCATCGGGTCGATGCTGGCGCTGGGCGTCTTCGGCAGCGGGGTGGCGTTCGCCTTGAACATGCGGGTCATCACGAGTGCCGGGGCGTCGACGGCCGCCTTCGTGACCTATCTGGTGCCACTGGTCGCCACGACCCTCGGCATCGTCCTGCTGGGCGAGTCGCTGACCTGGAACCTGCCGGTCGGCGCGCTCGTCGTGCTGACCGGGGTCGCGGTCGCCCAAGGCCTGATCCGGCTGCCGCGACGGACTCCCGAGCCCGTCCCCGAGACGCCGCGCAGCCGGGACTCAGTTCGTGTGTGACGCGCACCAGTCGAGCAGGGCGTCGGCGTCCATGGCGTTGACCACACGGTCGGCGGTCAGCCCGGCGGTCTGCGCCCGTTCGCAGCCCAGCTCCTGCCAGCCGAGCTGGTCGACGGCGTGCGCGTCGGTGTCGATCGCGAACCGCAGGCCGGTCACCCCGGCGGCCCGCTTGAGCAGCTCGCTCGGCGGATCGCGGCGGTCGGGCCGGCAGTTGACCTCGATCGCCTTGTCGTACCGCACGGCGGCGGCGAAGACGGCGTCGGCGTCGAAGTCGCTCGGCGGCCGCCAGCGCGACGCCGCGTGCGCGGCATCCGTCTTCACCCGCAGCTTGCGGCCGGTGCAGTGGCCGAGGATGTCGAGGTGGGGGTCCGCGAGCGCGGTGACCATGCGCCGGGTCATCACCGCCCGGTCGTCCCGAAGTCCGCTGTGGACGGAGCCGACCACGACGTCCAGCTCGGCGAGCAGCTCGGGGTCCTGATCCAGGCTGCCGTCGGCCAGGATGTCCACCTCGATGCCGGTGAGCACGCGGAGCCCGGTGCCCATGAGCGCCGCGTTGATCTCGGAGACCTCGGCTAGCTGACGGCGCAGCCGGGCGGCGGTCAGCCCGTTCGCGATGGTCAGCCGGGGCGAGTGATCGGTGATGACTACGTAGTCATGGCCTTGTTCGGCGGCGCCGCGGACCATGTCGGCCAGCGACGCACCGCCGTCGGACCAGTCGGTGTGGACGTGGCAGTCGCCGCGCAGGGCGTTCCGGAGCGGGTTCACCGGTCCAGCCTTCCAGACGGGCATTGTTTGCACGCGTTGAACGGCGTACTGTGCAGCGGCGCACGTGTCGACACGACTTGGGGGAGGTGCCGTGATCGCACGTCTGCGAGCCCTGGCCAGCTTGGTGATGCTCGCGGGGTTCTTCATCTTCGCGCTGGTCCTGCTGGTAGCCGGGGTCGGCGTCGGAATCTGGGCGATGGGCCACAGCCACGCCGCGGTCAAGCTGGTGCTGCTGGCTGTGCTGGGCTTCGGTGGCGCGATCGTCGTGGGTGCCAAGCGAGCCCTGTTCTACAAGGCGCCGCCGCCGGACGGGGTCGCCCTCGATCCGCACCGCGCGCCGGAACTCTGGTTCGAGGTACGCCGTCTCGCCGAAGCAGCCGGCACCCGTGCCCCGGACGAGATCCGGATCGTGCCCGAGGTGAACGCGGCCGTCTCCGAGGACTCGCAGCTACTCGGTCTCATCGGCGGCCGGCGTTACCTGTACATCGGCATGCCCTTGCTGGTGTCGCTGAACGTCAGCCAGTTCCGGGCGGTCATCGGGCACGAACTCGGCCACTACTCCAACGCTCATACTCGGCTGGGCGCGGTCGCGTTCCGGGGACGCCTCGCCATCGGCGGCGCGCTCGACCACCTCTCCGGCAGCCTCATGGGCCTGCCGTTCCGGGCGTACGGGCGGATCTATCTGCTGGTCGACAACGCCGCGTCGCGGGCGCAGGAGCGGGAGGCCGACCTGATCGCGGTCCGGGTCGCCGGTACGCACGCCGCCGCGTCCGCGCTGGCCGAGCTGCCGGTGATCGACGCCGCCTGGTCGTTCTACTTCGACCGTTACGTCGGACCGGCTTCGCAGGCGGGATTCCTGCCGCGCGACATCTTCCGCGGCTTCCACGACATGTCCCAGGCTCGTCGCGACGAACTGGCCGAGCTGCGCAACCAGCCGCCGCCCGAGAAGAAGTCGGTGTGGGACACCCACCCGCCGATCGGCGAGCGCGTCGCCCGCGTACGCCAGCTTCCGCCGGTGTCGCTCGTCGAGGACACCCGGCTGGCCGGGGCGCTGATCCCGGCCCTGGACCAGCTCGGCGAACAGCTGCAGCAGTCCGTGGTCAACGTCGGCGACCGGAAGGTGACCGGCGACTGGTCGGAGATCGCGCAGGCCTCGAACAACGCGCGGCTGCAGGACACCTGTGACGACCTGTTCCGGCAGGCGGCGCGGGTGCTCAACGTCCGAGACGTCGCCCTGACCGATCTCCTGTACGCGATCGAGGCCGGCCGCGGACAGCAGCTGGCCGAGGGATTCTTCCCGAGCGCGCCCCCGCACGAGGCGTACGCCCAGCTCCATCAGGTGTTGCAGCCGCTGCTGACCCTCGCCGCCCTGCGCAGCGGGCAGGTTCACTGGGTGCATTCGTGGTCGCAGCGGGCGGAGCTGATGGGGCCGAACGGCCAGCCGGTCGACTTCGAGGCGTTGGCGAAGCTGGCCGCCGACTCGCGGACCGTCGGGCAGGCGCGTACGCATCTGGCGCAGCTGGGCATCGCGGTCGATCAGGCCCGGGTCGTCGAGGCGGTGGCGACCGCCAAGAACGCCGACGTCATCGGCGGCATCGGCAACACCAAGGTCGGCAAGACCGACTGCGACATGCTGATCCTCGACAACGGCCTGATCCTCATCGCCGGTGGCGGCGACAGCAACGAGGGCAACCAGCGCATGGCGACGGCGCTCCGGTCCGCTCCGGTGGCCGAACTGGCCAAGCGCTACACCTTCGTCCCGTACGAGGAGATCGCGTCGGTGACGATCGCCAAGAAGGTGCCGCTGAAGGCGACCCTCCTCATGCGCAACGGGGAGCAGCTGGAGTTGAAGGAGGGCTGGACCAGCGACCTGCTGCACAAGCAGAGCCGCGACGTCCTGCTGGAGATCCTGGAAGGGATCGGGGCGAGATGACCGCCGAGTCGGTGACGATCGAGCAGATCCCGGACGGCCGGGTGCCGGAAGATCTCGAGGAGTTCGAGACCCGCGCCATCGGCGACTTCCGCCTGGTGGCATTGCTCGTCGGGTCGGTGCTGGCCGGTGCCATCGCGGCGACCAGCCCGCACGACGACGAGTCGGTGCAGAAGTGGGTGCTCTACGTCCTCGTCGGCGCGTTGATGGGCGCGGCGGCGGGGGAAGGCTTCGGCTTCGGGATCTCCCGCTGGCGGGAGGTCAGCCGCATCCGCCCGATCTCCCTCTGGCGGGTGCTGCCGATGCTGATCCTGGTGGTGGCCATCGCGATCGGGCTCATGTGGCTCACCCCGGTGGTCTCCTCGGCGATCACCCCGCGCGGCTGGGCGTTGTCGATCATCGCCATCATCGGCGCGCTGCCGCTCGCGGCGACGCTGACCGCGGTGCAGCTGCTGACCCGGCGCAAGCTTCCCGGTTCGGTCGGCCAGCAACTGGAGACGCTGCTCTGGCTGCGGCGTACGGTCTCGCGGATGCTGAGCGAACTCGGGGTGCTGGTGCTGCTGGTGATGGCGGTCAACCGGGCGGCGCTGGAGTTCGGGGACAAGCAGGACCCGATCGTGGTCATCTTCGCCGGGGCGATCGGCTCGTTCATCGTCGGCATCATGTACGTGCCGGCCGCGACGACGTTGCGCCGCCGGGCCAACACGTATGTGCAGCGCAACTTCAAGCTGGACGCGGTGCCCCAGGGTGAGCTGATCGGCGCGGCCGAGGATCTCGGCAAGCTGGAGAAGCTGCTCGGCCTCGATCAGACCACGTTCGGCGATCTGCGCTCGGGGCTCGTCATCCTCACGCCCTTCGTGGTGAGCGCCCTCTCCGCCCTCCTCCCCAAGTTCTAGAGGCGGAACTGGGCGAAGCGGCGCTGGATCGCGCCGTTGATCTGGGTGAAGGAGCCGCCCGCGGCGGCCTTGCCGAGACGCGGACTGGCGGCCATGGCCTCCACGCCCATGACGCCGTTCGCGTCGGCGAGCCACGGCCGCAGCCGGCCGGACGGGTCCAGCGCGGCGAGTTTGATCCGGGTCGTCGACCCCTCTTGGCAGGCTCCCTTGTCACCGACCACGGCGGACTTGCAGATGCGGTCGAAGTGGCCGCCCATGAGGATCGTGTCGTTCACGCGTACCACGGATTGGACGTCGCCGTCGGCGGTCACGGTCCACTGCGTCGCGCCGGTCGTCGCGTCGAGCGCCATCGCCCGGCCGCCCCGGCCCGCGACGGCCGCGTAAAGGACGCTTCCCGTCAGCGACAGGCTGCTCACGGCGTACTCTATGGTGCTTCGGAACGCGGGCCGGACCGCGCCGGTGCGGGGATCGACCACCGCGATGCGTGCGGTGTTCTTGAGTCCGTTGACCTGCATGAACGCGCCGCCGAGCAGGACCCGGTCGCCCGTGGCGACGATGGCGTTGACGGAGTCCTCCGCAGCGGGCTTCCACTGTGGATCGAGCGCGCCGGTGGCCAGGTCGAAGGCGGCGAGGCGGCTGCGGGGCTGCCCGTCGATCCGGGTGATCGTGCCGCCGACGTAGATCCGGCTGCCGCTGACCGCGATGGCGTGCGGATGGCCGTAGACGGAGTGGCGGAACGGGGCGAGCGCGCCGGTGACCGGGTCGATCTGCGCGAGATTGTCGCGGGTCAGGCCGTTGACGGAGCCGAAATCGCCACCCACGTAGACGCCGCGGTCGGTCGCCGCGATGGCCCGCACACGGCCGTCCGCGACCGGGCTCCAGTCGAGCAGTTGCCCGGTCCGCGCGTCGAGCGCGGCGAGCCGGGTCCGGGGGACCAGCTTGCCCGCGGTGTCGATCGCGTGCGTGAAATCGCCGCCCACGTAAAGCCGATCGCCCAGGTAGGCCATGCTCTGGATGGCGCCGTCGAAGGTCACCGTCGGTTCGGGAGAGGCCCGCACATCTGCTTGCGCGACGCCGGGGAACAGCGCTCCAGCGATGATGAGGCCAGCGGTCAGAGTGCGAACAACTCGTGACATATCGGATACAACGAGGCAGCGAACAGCGAGCCACTAGGCTGTGGCACGCTTCCGTCGTGAATATCGCGGTGATCGGTCTTGGTCTCATCGGCGGATCTCTGCTGCGCGCCCTCGCCGTGGCCGGCCACCGGGTGCTCGGTTACGACGCCGATCCAGCGATACGCGCAACGGCGCGGACGGCGGCCGCGAAGGCGTCGGCGGACCATCGGTGGCAGATCGCGGCCTCGGTCGGGGAGGCAGGCAGGCCCTCCGAACTGGTCGTGCTGGCGGTTCCGCTGACGTCGGTGGCCGGGGTGCTGGACGAACTGGTCGATGCGGGCTTCACCGGGCTGATCACCGATGTCACCAGCGTCAAGGAACCCGTACGCGAGCTCGTCGAGGAACGGATGCGCCGGGCGGCCACCCCGTTGGCCGGATTCGTCGGCGGGCACCCGATGGTCGGCCGGGATCAGTCCGGCTTCGAGGCGGCCGACCCGTACCTGTTCACGCAGTGCGCCTGGGTCCTCTGCCTCGAAGAGGAGACCTCGCTGCCGGACTGGCTGCATCTCGCGGCGCTGGTGACCTCGCTGGGCGCCCGGGTGGTCCCGACGACGGCCGCCGACCACGACCGTTCGGTGGCCCGCGTCAGCCACCTCCCGCATCTGCTGGCCGCCGCCCTCGCCGCGAGCATCGCGGCCGACCCGCTCAGCGCCACGCTGGCCGCCGGCTCCTTCCGGGACGGTACGCGAGTAGCCGCGACCCGGCCCGAACTGACAGCCGAGCTGGCCGGCGGCAACGCCGAACCGGTCGCCGAGGCGCTCGACGCGTTGATGGCCGACCTGGAGAAGGCCGGTACGCTGCTGCACCGCGCCGACCCCATCCGGGCCCTGCGGCCCTGGTTGCGGCCGGGATTCGAAGCCCGGTCGCAGTGGCCCGCGTTGGCCGGCGACTCGGCCGACCTGCCCGCCCGGGCCGACGTGCTGCGGCGGCTCGGCGGTGTCGGCGGCTGGATCATCGACGTGGCGGGGGATCGGCGTACCGTGACGGCCGTTCGCCCCGCCCACCCCTAGCGTTCGCCGCCTGCCGGTTTGGCGGCAGATCACGGATATGCCTGTGATCATGGGCGCGTTTGGCCTGCTTATCCCTGATCTGGTGGCAACGCCGGCCGACACCGTGTGCGGTCGAACCCGTTAACCGGGACATGAGACCGACTTTGCGCGAGCCCTATCCGGTACGCGTACCGGCAGTGCTCGCGGGGCTGGCCGGAGCGGGCGCGTGGCTGGCCGGCTTCGGTACGCTCGCCGCCGACCTGGCCGGGTACGCCTGGTGGACGCTCGGCGCCGGGGCGGCCGCATGGCTCGCCGCGCTGGCGTTGCTCCGCCATGGCGACCGGGGTGTGGCGGCCGGAATCGCCGTCGCATTAGCCATCGGATGGTCGAGTACGGCGGTCGCTCTGGGGGTCACGTGGGTGCAGACCGGGACATGGCCGTTGTGGTGACGTTCGGTAGCCGTACAGTGGCAATAGTGGGCTTGACGTGCGACGTCGGTGCGGGCAGTCTCAGCTTCGTGTGGACGCTGCAACGGCTTGACCCGGAACGGCGGCGCCGGCGGATCCAGCTCCTGTCGGAGCTCGCCGACGCCAAGTCGGTGCGCGTACGCCTCGCCCCTCGGCGTGCTCGCGGCGATCAGCTGCGGGATCTCATCGCTTTGCGGCGCAGACTCGCCGGATGACTCGTGGCCTCCGCTGAACGCCGAGGTCACCGGATACTGTCACACAAGGCCCCGTTGTCGCGGGGACTGAAGTTGACCTTCAAGGAAGACGATCGTGTCGCACTTTGCCGCCGCGGTGGTCCGGGGCCGCTCCGGGTGGACCGCCACTGAACTCGACCTGAGCGACGCCGCCGATGTCGAGGATGTCGCCGACCGCTTGCGTGACGTCGACTTGTCCGCGTCCGTGTCGCTGCTCTTCGTGGAGTCCGACGACTCCTACCTGGCCGTCATGCGTCTCGACGACGGCGAGGATCTACGCGTCTTCGGCTCCGACTCGGCCTTCGTCGACGAGTCCCGGCTGGGCAAGCTGCTGCTGGGCGACCTGACGCTCGGCGGCACGATCGAGCCGGCCCTGGAGCCGACCGACGCCGACGACTTCGCCGAGGACACCGAGACCGAGGAAGAGGAGCGCCCGGCCGCCGATCCGACGGTGAATCCGATCGGCGACGCCGACCTGCTCGCCGATCTCGGCGTCTCCGCGCACCACCTGCTGGAGCTGTGCGCGACCGACGGGCTCATGCCGGCCGACGTCACGGCCGAGATCACCCAGATCATCGGCTGCGCCGACGAGGTCGAAGAGCTGCGCGAGGCGTGACCGCGCTCGCCGAGCGGCACGCCCGGTGGATGCGCCGCGCGCTGGAAGTGGCGCGTACCGCGGTCGCTCAGGGTGATGTGCCGGTCGGCGCGATCCTGCTCGACCGGGACGGCGTCGAGATCGCGGTCGGCCACAACGAGCGCGAGTTCGACCTGGACCCGACCGCCCACGCCGAGATCGTCGCGATCCGGCGGGCCGCCGCTCGGCTCGGCACCTCGCACCTCGACGGCTGCACGCTCGTGGTCACCCTCGAACCGTGCACGATGTGCGCGGGCGCGATCACGCTCGCTCGGCTCGGCACCGTCGTGTTCGGCGCCTGGGAACCTAAGACCGGCGCGGTCGGCTCACTCTGGGACGTCTTGCGCGACCGGCGGCTCAACCATCGACCCGAGGTGTACGCCGGAGTGCTGGCCGACGAGTGCGGCGCCCTCCTCCGCGACTTCTTCCGCAACGCCGAATACGGCCGGACTGAGTGACGAGTCGCACAAGTAACTTCACGACCGATCGGTCATGTATCTAGGCTGTAGTCGTGAGTGCGAAGACGGACGGCCGAGTCGTCCGCGGCGACCGGACGCGTACCGCCGTCCTGGACGCCGCGGTCGCGATGGCCACCGAATCCGGCCTGGACGGCCTGTCCCTGGGCCAGCTCGCCGAACGGCTCGGAGTCAGCAAGTCGGGCCTGTTCGCACACTGGCGCTCGAAGGAAGAGCTGCAGCTCGCCGCGATCGAGCACGCCCGCAAGATGTGGGCCGACCTCGTCGTCGCCCCGGCTCTCCACCAGCCCCGCGGCGTACGCCGGATCTTCGCGCTTCATGAGGCGAGGCTGCGGTTCTACGCGGACGGAGTCCTTCCGGGCGGCTGCTTCTTCGCCGTCGCCGAGTTCGAGCACACCGGGCGTACGGGGGTGGTGTCCGACCGGCTGGGCGAGGTGCTCGGCGAATGGCTCACCCTGCTGCGGCGGCTCGTCCGCGAGGCGGTCGAACTCGGGGAACTCCCCGCCGATGTCGACCTGGCGCAGCTCGCCTTCGAGATCGACGCGGCCGGCGTCGCCGCGATGCTGCATACCCGGCTGCTCTCCGTGAGCACCGCTCACGCGCGTACGGCGGTCCTCACCCGGCTGAACGCGCTGACCACTGATCCGACCCTGCTTCCGGAGGAATGATGACCGAGACCCTGCAGCACGCCGGCGTGATCCGCGAAGTCGTCGTGCACTTCGACGACCTCGACGCCTCCGCCGTCGTGCACAACTCCCGGTACGCCCTCCTGCTGGAGCGCGCCGTGTCGACCTGGTTCAGCGAACACGGCTACTCGTTCGCCAACGGGCGTCCGACCACGGAGGACATGGTCGTCGGCGTACGCGAGTTCACGATCACCTACAACGTGCCCATCCGCGGCACCGGCCCGGTCGACGTCCACTTCTGGATCGACAAGCTCGGCCGCACCAGCGCCGTCTACGGCTTCCGATTCCTGTCCGCGGACCACACCACCGTGTACGCCGAAGGCCGCCGCGTCATGGTCAAGATGGACTTCGCGGCCGGCGTACCCGTGCCGTGGACCGAGGACGGCCTGGCGCTGGTGGAGCCGTTGGTCAGGCGATAGCCGTGTCGAGGGCGACCTCGACCATCTGGGAGAACGTCTGCTCGCGCTCCTGGGACGTGGTCGCCTCACCGCGCTTGATGTGGTCGCTGACGGTGAGGATCGTCAGCGCGCGTGCCCGGAAGCGGGCGGCGATCGTGTAGAGCGCGGCCGACTCCATCTCCACCGCGAGCACGCCGTAGTCCGCGAGCTTGTCGTAGAGGTCCGGCCGGTCGGTGTAGAACGCGTCCGCCGCGAGCACCGGGCCGACGTGCATCTCGATGCCGCGCGACTCGGCCACCTCGACCGCCTTGCGGAGCAGGCTGAAGTCGGCCACCGGCGCGTAATCGATCAGGCCGTCGAACCGCACCCGGTTCATGTTGGAGTCGGTCGCCGACCCGTTGGCCGCGATCACGTCGCGCAGGTTGAGCGACTCCGAGAGCGCGCCACAGGAGCCGACCCGGATCAGCGTCTTCACGCCGTACTCGTTGATCAGCTCGTGCGCGTAGATCGACGCCGACGGCATGCCCATGCCGGAGCCCTGGATCGAGACGTCGACGCCCCGATACTTCCCGGTGAACCCGAACATGTTGCGGACCGTCGAGTAGCACTTCGCATCCTCGAGGAAGGTCTCCGCGATCCACTTCGCGCGCAGCGGGTCACCCGGCATGAGAACCCGCTCGGCGATCTCGCCAGGCTTTGCTCCGATGTGCGTGCTCATGGTCCCGATCTTCGCACGTTGACCGGTTCGCCGGGCGTCGGTTACCCATGTGACCGGGGCACTGGGGGTCGTGTAAGGTAGCGCGCGGTGGTGTGTCCGAGTGGCCTAAGGAGCACGCCTCGAAAGCGTGTGAGGGTGCAAGCCCTCCGCGGGTTCAAATCCCGCCGCCACCGCTCTCCGAAAAGAGCCTCTGACCAGGCAAGATTTACGATCGCCTCGGTCATCGGCATCTTCCAGGTGTCACGCCGGGTGTCACAACACCCGGCGTGACCCGTTTGAGCCCCCTTCCAGGGACCGGCCGAGGCCCACCCTGGAAGTGAGGTGCACCACAATGGCCGGCCTTTCTGCACGCGAGGTCAAAGACGGAATCCGCTATCGCGTCTACTGGCGCGAAGGCGGCCGCACTGGCTCGCGAGAAGTCGTGACATTCGCTCAATCCGCCCTCGACAAGGCCGAGCGATTCAAGTCCCTCGTCGAGATGTGCGGCAACCGCTGGCCGACCGAGGATCAGCTGCTCGCGTTCGGACTCGGCGACGTCGTGCGCACCGCCGAAGACTCGACTCCCGAGCCGCCCGCAATCGCCATCACTGCACGCCCTGTGAACCCGTCTACGCCCTTCGCGGATGTCGCCCGTCACTACGTAGCCGAACAGGTCGAGAAGGGCTCTGTGAAGGGCAAGGAGATCAGTAACTACTACCAACGGCTAGACAAGCACGTCGTGCCCTACCTCGGTGCGCGGCCGTTCGACGCGATCACCGCACGTGAGCTGATCGGATGGCAGAACATACTCGCGGCGAACGGGCTCGCGCCCAAGACGATCGCCAACGTACGCGGAACCGTTGTCGCGCCGGTATTCGGATGGGGCTGCCGTGAAGGGCTCGACGGCGAGCCGCCACTGCGCACGAGCAATCCGATGCCGAGCGTCCCCATGCCCAAACCAGAGGGCCATATCACCGAAGTCATCGCCACCGAGAAGGAGGCGCTGATCTTCCTCGAATCCCTCTACGCCACAGCAAATCGGACCTTCGCCGACATGACCGTGGCAATGCTCGCCACGGGTACGCGCTATGGCGAAGTCGCCGGAATGCCTATCAAGGCCCGGGACAAGGAACGCGGCGTGATCGTCATCTACCAGGTAGCGGCCGAGGACGAGAATCGCCGCTGGTACATCAAGAGGATGCCCAAGACGAAGTCGGGGTATCGCGAAGTGGTATATCCGCGTGAAGTCGACGCGGTGTTTGACGATCGTTCCGCTGGCCGATCGCGGGATGCCCTGATGTTCATCAACTCGCGCGGCGATATGTGGATCTATAAGACCTACGAGTACTGGTGGAACAAGGCGATGAAGATAGCCCGCGACAACGGGTTAGATCGCGATCTGACACCGCACAGCCTGCGCCACTCGCTGCTGACGCTGCTCGCACGCAAACGCATCGACCTGAAGTCGCTACAGCAGCAGGCGGGGCACAAGAACTTCAAGTTCACGTACGACAAGTACGTGCACCACCTCAACGACGCGGCCGACGAGATCCGAGCCGCCGCCGCGCCGATGTTCTCACGCCTGGAAAGCATCCGCGCACTGGTCTAGATCGGTTGCCACCTAAGAATCAGAAGAGCGGTCGGGATCATCATCCGGCCGCTCTTTTCCTTTGCGGTAGCGCGCCATGCACGACAGCAGAAGGCGTTCAAATTCGGCTAGATCCTCATCGCTGAGTCTCGCGGCTAACCGTGCCAAGTACTGTGTTCGCTTCGGTACAGCCGTGAGCCGATAACCCATGCCGAGCAGCACGGCCTCGTCCACCAGGATGCGCGAGACGTCCAGCGCATCCGCTACTGCTTGCCGCTGGTCCTCGCGCGGTTGCGGCCGTTCTGCCGACAGCCAGGTCTGAACCGTCGTACGGGCCACGCCGACGAGTTCGGCGAACTGCTCACGCGTCACACCGAGCTGGCCGATCCCGTCGTGGATGAGTCGGCCGAACGGACTTGGGGTGAGCCTGGACATGATCCTCCCGATGTGCGTCGCCTACGCCCCCGTCGTGCCGGGCAGTGACGCGCATGCGCGAGCCTCGCCGCGCGACAAACGAATTTGTCACTGTGACCGCGTGACACTGTGACACCCGTTTTACATGCGTACAAGCTCGGCACACAGGTGGTACGGACAGTTTTAGGGCCCGGAAAATCCAGCCGTTCGCGGCGGCGTGTCGCGCGAAGTCCGACATCTGAACCCTCTCGTGGTCCCTCGTTCCGTCTCGTGGTTCCTCGTACCCTCGGCTGGGCCTGAGTAGTCGCTTAAGCAACCGGAGATGCATAGGTTGCTTGCCAGCAGCCGTCAGACCATGTCTCATTACCTTTCGTGTGGGGTCAGACACACATCGTGACGACCACTGTTGGCGGAAGAAGTTGATCTATGCCTCCCGCGTCGGCAAACCCCGACAGCAGCGCCTCGCCGTTACCCGACATGTACACGGTTCCCGAGGCCGCGAAGATCCTCGGTTGCAGCCCCAAGACCGTGTACGGCGCGATCAAGAGCGGATCGCTTCGCGCCGTCAACATCGGCCGCTGCAAGCGCCTCACCGGCCCGGCTCTGGCGGACTTCGTCAACAACGGCGGAACCCAGCCCGCGCCGCCCCGCAGCGTGTCGTTCGATGACTCGGCTGTCCAGAAGCGATCGTGCACTGTGGTCGTGCCGGCCCGGACGCCGCTGCTACGGCTGGACCCGGGCAACGACCCGATGCACCCGCTGAACAACTACGGGCAGCGCTTGCGCATCCGGACCGGGCTGCGCATCCCCGGCGGCGAGGCCGAGCTGCTGGACATGGGCTGGTACCTGATCACGACCTGGTCCCGCGACGAGCAGGACGGCACGGTCACCATCCGGGGCGCCGACCTGTCCAAGCTGATCGTGGACGCCCGGCTCTACGCCGCCGAGTCCCCACCGGTCGGAGCCACGTACGGGACCGAGTTCGTGCGCCTCGTCGACGGGATACTCCCGGCCGCCGTGAGTCCGGACCTGGACGACATGGCGATCTCCTCCGGGACGGTGTGGGAACGCGACCGCGACGCGGCGCTGACCGCGCTCACCTCGGCGTGGAACGGCGCACGCTGGTACGTGGACGACTCCGGCACCGTCGAGGCCGCCCCCGCCCATCCCGACATCACCTCGGCGACCACGCCCGACGTCGTGATCACGGACGGGTCGGCAGGCACCCTCACGGGCCGCCAGCGCGACGCAGACCGCGACCGGCAGTACAACGCCCTCGTGGTCACCGGCGCGACGCCAGACGACGGCACGGCGGCCCCGTACGCCGTCGCGGAGATCACCGACCCGGCGAGCCCGATCCGGGTCTCCGGCCCGTTCGGGCGAAAGCCGCGGTTCTTCCAATCGGACCTGATCACCACCGGCGCGCAGGCCACCGCGACCGCCACGAACCTACTCGGCCGGTACACCCTGTTCGGGCGCGCCGAAGCCGTCGACGCCGTCCCCGACCCGCGCGTGCAGCTCGGCGACGTCGCCCGGATCTACACCGCCGACGGTGACGCCTACCTCGGCCGCATCACGGCGCTCACGCTGCCGCTGACCGGCGCGCAGGGCGCGATGAACGCCACCGCGTCCACCCTGCCCAGAGACGACGAGGGGAGCTGAGCCATGGCGACCGTGGGCCAGACCCTCAACCGGTCCAACCCGGACCGGCCCGCCACCTGGTACACCGGCGAAGTCACCGCCGTCTCTGGCCGGCTGCTCACGTGCACGTTGGACAACAGCACCGCCAGCATCCGGGCCATCGCCGTCGACCCGGTCCCGGCCGCCGGATCGCGAGTGCTCATCGTCGCCACCGCAACGGGCAACTTCTGCGTCGGCACCATCGGATAGGGGAGCAGCACCCATGCAGAACACGACCAACTACGGCTGGACCTACCCCGACGCGCCCGACCACACCCGAACGTGGGAGTACTGGGCCGTCTTCGAAGACGTCGACGCCACGCTCAAGGGCATCGACGACCGGGTGACCGCCATCGAGGACGACGGGCTACCGATCGCCAAGGCCAAGTGGACGGGCAGCATGGCACTCACCGTCAGCGGCGTCTTCGTGCCATTCGTCCCCGCGAGCCTGCTCTACTCGCGCCCGGCCGGATTCGTGGTCGGCGGTAACAACGTCGTCCAGGTCACCGAGGACGGGCTCTATGACGCCGACGCTTGGGTACGTACGACGGGCCTGGTCACCGGCAGCAGCGCCAACCAGTACTGGCACGCCTACATCATCAACGTCACCAGCGGAGCAACCCTGAACTTCGGGTTCGCGCCCGGCTTCGGCGGAGCCAGCGCGACCGGACTCGTGCGTGCCCCCGGCGTCAACATCAGCGCGGGCGACGAGATCGGCGTGCGCATCAACACCAGCACCGCCGGAGTCGGAACCGCACTGGAGACTCGCCTCAGCCTCCGGCGGCTCGGAAACAAGGTCACCGGGGCAGACCCGTAAGCCGAGGAGGAAGAACTGTATGTCCACGATGGAAGTCACTGCCGACAACCTCCAAGACGTCGCCGATTGGATCAACAGCGTTGGGACCGACTACAACGGCAACAACGCTGTCGTGCTGCCAGGCACCGGTGTGCTGTGGAAGACCTGGTACTGGGCTGACGGCGGCCCCGACATCGGCCTGATCTACAGCATCGGCTTGGCCGGATTCGCCTTACCCGGGGAGACATACACGATGGACGAATACGGCAACGTCAGGGTCGTGCCGCCCTCCCCGCCAGCCGACAACCCAGAGCCGCCCAGCGCCCCGTGAGCGCAGTTGGGGCGGGGGCGGGGGGGGGGGGGGGGGGGGGGGGGGGGGGGGCCGGGGGGGGGGGGGGGGGGGGGGGGGGGGGGGGGGGGGGGGGGGGCCCGGGGGGGTGGGGTTTGGGGTCATGGTGGTCATCGCTTTCGAGCGTGGGCGGGTCGGGGCTCACAGGTCCAGTGCTGGTGGC
>NZ_JBFBAZ010000119.1:0-25195 GCF_040682475.1 Hamadaea sp. NPDC051192 | reverse complement strand
AACACCTGCATGACCCGCTCGATCTCCTTCTCCCGGCCGATCACGGGGTCGAGCTTGCCCTCCCGCGCCGACTGGGTCAGGTTACGACCGAACTGGTCGAGCACCAGGCTCGTCGACGGCGCGGTCTCGCCCGTCGCGCTGGTTCCGGCGGCCGCCGGCTCCTTGCCCTGGTAGCCCGAGAGCAGCTGAATGACCTGCTGCCGGACCCGGTTGAGGTCGGCGCCGAGCTTCACGAGCACCTGGGCGGCGACGCCCTCGCCCTCGCGGATCAGCCCGAGCAGGATGTGCTCCGTGCCGATGTAGTTGTGGCCGAGCTGCAGCGCCTCCCGCAGGCTCAGCTCCAGCACCTTCTTGGCGCGGGGGGTGAAGGGGATGTGGCCGCTCGGGGCCTGCTGGCCCTGACCGATGATCTCCTCCACCTGCTGGCGGACACCCTCCAGCGAGATGCCGAGACTCTCCAGCGCCTTCGCCGCGACGCCCTCGCCCTCGTGGATCAGGCCGAGCAGGATGTGCTCGGTTCCGATGTAGTTGTGGTTGAGCATCCTGGCCTCTTCCTGGGCCAGAACCACCACCCGACGCGCTCGGTCGGTGAACCGCTCAAACATCTCCGAGCTCCTCACGTTTACCGCGCTTCGCGGCTTTCTCATCACTCTATCGCTGACCGCCGACACCGCTGGGGTCCGCTGACCGTCGGTCTGGTCACCGTTGTGTATCCGGTTGGTCACTTTCCGTCTATGACAAAGCGGCCTGGACAGGGGTATTACCCCCGCCGGCCGCCGTTGCCACCGACGTATGAGCCAACCTCACTCAACACTGCGGTGTTCCATGCCCGCACCCTTGTACGCGGACAGCGAAATTCGCAGCTGAGTTCCGCGCGTCGCCCGCCCCGCCAGGCGGTCTGCCTGGGTTACTTGCCGCCCGCCTCGTGGTAGGCGTCGATGACCTTCTCCGGAACCCGGCCGCGCGGCTTGACCTTGTGACCGTTCTTCGCCGCCCAGTCGCGTACGCGAGCGTTGAACTCCTTCTGCTCGGCCGCTGCCGCCGCCCGGCGCGCCGGAGCCACCCGCCCGGTCGGGGCGCGTCCGCTGACCTTGGACCCCGCCTCGATATACGGCTCGAGGATCTCCTTCAGCTTCGCGTAGTTGGAGGGCCCGAGGTCGATCTCGTAGTTCGCGCCGTCCAGGCCGAACTTCACCGGACGCACGCCCTCTTCGGTCCCGTCCAGATCATCCTTGTAGACGACGATCTGCTGCCTCGCCATTACTTGCCTCCATCGCCGGGATTCCCGTGTCCAATGTACGTTGGAAGCAGCATAGCGATAATGCGTCGGAAATGGCCAAGGCCTGCTGTCGTTTCGTGATTTTCGCGGACCGCGAGAAATGCGATCCGGATCAAACGATTCGGCGATCGCCGTCGCAGTTGGTATTCGGCCGCTCGCTCTTGGTTCGCTGACCTGGTCAACACGGATCACGCAGCCGTTCCAGCGCTCACAGGCGTACGCCGCCCGCCCGAACGGGCGCCTGGCGTACTCGTGGGATAGCCGTTCGACGGCCGGTCGACACTTGCCATTCACCGAAGGCGGCGCGGTTTCGCTCATTCGAATCCGACGGCGGCGTACGCCGGTCGCCGCGCCGGTCGCCCCTTCGGCCCGGCGGATTCCTGTCGGCGAGAATCGGCGATGCCCTCGGGAAAAGGGAGCCAATAAGGCAGTACGCCCACCGGCGAATTCCCAGGCCAACCAATTTCGGCGGCTTTGGGACCGGAGCTAGAGGTTGCGGTCGAAGATCATTCGGAGGCCGATCAGGGTGATCATCGGCTCGTGGTGGGTGATCGTCCGGCATTCGCCCACGACGACTGGGGCCAGTCCGCCGGTCGCTATGACGGCGGTCACCGGCCCGAGTTCGCCGATCATCCGCTCCACGATTCCGTCGACCTGTCCGGCGAAGCCGTAGACCACCCCGGACTGGAGGCATTCCACGGTGTTCTTGCCGATGACCTTGGGCGGCTTGATCAGCTCGACCTTGCGGAGCTGGGCGGCTCGGGCGGCGAGCGCCTCGACCGAGATCTCGATCCCCGGGGCCAGTACGCCGCCCAGGAACTCCCCCCGCTCGCTCACCGCGTCGAAGTTGGTCGAGGTGCCGAAGTCGACGACGATGGCCGGCCCGCCATAGAGGGTGTGGGCGGCCAGCGTGTTGACCACCCGGTCGCTGCCGACCTCTTTGGGGTTGTCGATGGCCAGTTGGACGCCGGTCTTCACACCGGGCTCGACGATCACGGTCGGGATGCCGCCGTAGTACCGCGTGAGCATGGTCCGCAGCGACCGCAGCGCCGCCGGGACGGTCGAGCACGCGGCCACGCCGGTGATCTCGATGTTGTCCCCGGCGAGCAGCCCGCGGAACATCAGGCCGAGTTCGTCGGCGGTGTTGCGGGCGTCGGTCTTCACCCGCCAGGAGTGGACGATCTTGTCGCCCTCGAAAGTGGCGAGCACCGTATTGGTGTTACCGATGTCGATACACAGCAGCAAGGTCAGCCCCGGGGTCGCAGATCCAACGCGATGTCCACGATAGGGGACGAGTGGGTCAGGCCGCCGACGCTGAGGTAGTCGACGCCGGTCTCGGCGTACTTGCGGGCCACCTCCAGCGTCAGGCCGCCGGTCGCCTCCAGCTCCACCCGCTCGCCCACCGCCACCACGACCTGCCGAAGCAGGTCGGGCACCATGTTGTCCAGCAGCAGGAATTCGGCCCCGGCGTCGGTCGCCTCGACCGCCTCGGCCAGCGTCGTGACCTCCACCTGCACCGGAACGTCCGGGAAGGTCTCGCGTACCCGCTGGTAGGCCGCGGTGATCGAACCCGCCGCGAGCTTGTGGTTGTCCTTGATCATCGCGACGTCGTAGAGGCCCATGCGCTTGTTCGTGCCGCCGCCCGCACGGACCGCGTACTTCTCCAGGACGCGCAGGCCCGGCGTGGTCTTGCGGGTGTCGAGCACGGTCGCGGTGGTCCCGGTCAGCTCGTCGGCCCAGGCCCGCGTGTGGGTCGCCACCCCGGACATCCGGCACAACAGGTTGAGCGCGGTCCGCTCGGCCATCAACAGCACGCGGGTGGGACCGCTCACCGTGGCCAGCACGTCGTCGCGGGTCACTCGCGCGCCGTCTCGCGCGATCAATTCCACACTTGTACGCACACCGCCCGAATCCTCGATCACCAGTGCTTCGACCTCTTCGAAGACGGCGGCGGCGACGTGCAGTCCGGCGACCACGCCGCCGGCTCGGGCGACGACGTCCCCGGTGTCGGTCTGGTCGGCCGGGATGGTGGCGAAGCTGGTGACATCCGTCCAGGTGGGACCGAGATCCTCCAGGAGCGCGGTCTGGACGATGCGCTGGACCTCACCCGGGTCCATGCCTTCGGCGCGGAGCGCCCGCGCGGTCTGTTCCCTCATCGCAGGGGCTCCCAATCGTCGGTGACGCCGCCGTCGGCCAGCCGGGCCAGCAGATGCCCGCGCCAGCTCTCCTCGGCCTGGGGGTGGTCTTCGCGCCAGTGGCAGCCGCGCGTCTCCTCCCGGAGCGAGGCCGCCCGGACCAGGGCGGACGCCACGGTGAGCAGGTTGGTCAGCTCCCAGCCGTCGTTGCCGCGCCGAGGCGTACGCGTGGCGAGTTCGGCGAGCACGGCCTGGGTCTCGGCCAATCCCGCCGCCGTACGTAGGACGCCGGCGCCCCGGGACATGGCCAGCTGCAGGTTGGCCCGCCAGGTCGCCTCGCCCTCGGACGACGGCGGCTCCCCGCCGGGCACCTCGTGCGCGTTGACCGGGTCGGCGAAGTCCGGCTTCTCGGCCGCGATGTCGGCGGCGATCCGGCGGCTGAAGACGAGCCCTTCGAGCAGGGAGTTCGAGGCGAGCCGGTTGGCGCCGTGCACCCCGGTGCAGGCGACCTCGCCACAGGCGTACAGGCCGGGAATCGAGGTGCGCCCCTGCAGGTCGGTCCGGACCCCGCCGCTGGCGTAGTGCGCCGCTGGGGCGACCGGGATCAGGTCCTGCACCGGGTCGACGCCGGCCGCCCGGCAGTACGCCGTGATCGTCGGGAACCGCTCGGTCACCCGCTCGACGTGCCGGGCGTCGAGGTAGACGTGCTCCGCTCCGCTCGCCAGCAGCTGCCGGTGGATGCCCTTGGCGACGATGTCGCGGGGGGCGAGTTCGGCGAGTTCGTGCTGCCCGACCATGAACCGCTTGCCGTCCCCGTCGACCAGGTACGCCCCCTCGCCGCGCAGTGCCTCGGAGACCAGCGGCTGCTGGGCCAAGCCGCTGCCGCGCAGGTAGAGCGCGGTCGGGTGGAACTGGACGAACTCCAGATCGGTGACCGTCGCCCCGGCCCGCAGCGCGAGCGCGACGCCGTCGCCGGTGGACACGACCGGATTCGTGGTGGCGGCGAAGATCTGGCCCATGCCGCCGGTGGCCAGCACGACCGCGCGAGCGTGGATGGCGCCGACGCCGTCGGGCCGGCCCTCGCCGAGGACGTGCAGGGTGATGCCGCAGGCCCGGCCGGTCGCGTCGCGCAGCAGGTCGAGGACGAGCGCGTGCTCGACGAGGCGGATCCAGGGATCGCGGTGCACCGCCGTGTGCAGTGCTCGCTGGACCTCGGCCCCGGTGGCGTCGCCGCCCGCGTGGACGATCCGGTTCGCGTGGTGGCCGCCTTCGCGGGCCAACATCAGCGAGCCGTCCGGATTGCGGTCGAACTGCGTACCCCAGCGGATCAGCTCGCGTACGCGGTCAGGGCCCTCGGTGACCAGCACCTCGACGGCGGCCGGGTCGCACAGGCCGACCCCGGCGACCTTGGTGTCCTCCGCGTGGGCGGCCGGACTGTCGAACGGGTCGAGGACCGCCGCGATCCCGCCTTGGGCCCAGCGCGTCGACCCGTCGTCGATGTTGACCTTGGTCACGACGGTGACGTGCAGGCCGGCCTCACGCAGGTGCAGGGCGGTGGTGAGCCCGGCGACGCCCGATCCGATCACGACGACGTCGGTCGACTCGGCCCAGCCGGGCTCGGGAGCGGGCAACCTCGCGGGAAGCCCGACAGTGTCTGGCATAAGGACAGTCAACCGTTCCCCGGACGTTTCCACTACGGAAACGTAAGCGCGGTCACTCGTGTCCGTTTGCGCGCTGCCGCCTACGCGTAGTGGATGGGCAGGGCCTTCGCGCCCGCGCCCTTGATCGACTTCGTCTTGGTGTCCGGGGAGAACCAGGCGTAGCAGCGGACCTTGTGGTTGCCGCCGGCGAATTCGACCGCCGTCATCGGGTCCCAGAACACGCCGGTGCGGTACTTCATGTCGCTGGAGTACTTCATCCCCACGTACGCGGCGATCCGCTGGTGGCACGCCTTGATCATCTTCGTCCGATCGTTGGCGGCGGCGAAGCTGGCCACCACGATCGAACCGACGTACTCCGCGTTGTGCTTCGCCGTGCAGGCCACCGGCGTGACGCTCTTGCCGCTGGCATAGCTGAAGCAGCCGAGACGGATCGGCGACCCCGGCTTGGCCAGCTCGCCCTTCAGCGACCCGGTGTGGGTGGTCTCCTCACCGAAGACCTGCTCCAGGGTGATCAACTCGCAGCGGTACCAGTGGGCGCCGCCGGTCCAGGCGGCGGCGGTCGGCAGGGTCAGCCCGAACCAGAGCTTGCCGTCGTGCCAGTCGCCGCCGACGAACTCGTTGACCTTGGTCTCGCAGGTCCGCGCCAGCTTGAGGTAGTCGGCGGTCCCGCTCTTCGGCGGCGCGGTCAGGGCGTCGTCGGTGCCGACGTAGACCGTCTCGGTCATGTGCGACTGTGCGCAGTCGACCGGCTGGTAGCTGCTGCGATAGCCGGTGGTGGCGTACGCCGAATGGCAGGTGTCCGCGCTGGGAGTGAAGCCGTCCGGGGCGGGGAGTGCCGCCCACTGGTCGGTCAGGTTCCCGTCGACCCCGTCCGGCAGACCGCAACCGGTCAGCCCCAGGACAGCGGCGCCCGCCAGCGCCACGGTCGCGATCCAGCGCCGCATCGTCATCTCCCCAAGTCCCCGTTCCGATGTCTCGGAGTGCGGAGCTTACGACATGACAGCGCTTCACGTTGCCCTTGACAGAGCCGCACTTTTGAGAGTTACCCTCAAAACATGGTTACTCTCACTTCGGTACGCCGATCGCGCTGGTGGATTCTGGCGGTCCTGGCGTTGTCCGTCCTGGTCATCGGCCTGGACGGCACGGTGCTCAACGTGGCCTTGCCGACGCTGGCCGACGATCTCGACGCCGGCACCGACGACCTGCAGTGGATCGTGGACTCCTACATCGTGGTCTTCGCCGTCGCACTGCTCCCGGCCGGCCTGCTCGGCGATCGGCACGGCCGCAAACGGTGGCTCATCGCCGGACTGCTGCTGTTCGGCGCGGCCTCCGCCGTCGCCGCGTACGCCGAGAGCGTGCCGCAACTGGTCGCGGCGCGGGCGGTCATGGGCCTCGGCGCCGCCCTGATCATGCCGCTGACGATGTCGGTGCTCCCCGTCGTCTTCGACCGGGCGGAACGGCCCCGGGCCATCGCCACCTGGTCGATCGCGGTCGCTCTCGGCGTACCGATCGGGCCGGTCCTCGGCGGATATCTCCTCGATCATTTCCATTGGGGGTCGATCTTCCTGATCAACATCCCGGTCGTGGTGGTCGCCGTGCTCGCGGCCGCGGTCCTCCTCCCGGAGTCGAGGGATCCCCATGCACAACGGGTGGATCTCCCTGGAGCGGTGCTCTCGGTGGCCGGCCTCGGCGCCTTCGTCTACGGCGTCATCCTCGCCCCGGTCGAGGGCTGGGCCACTGCCTTCCCGTGGATCGCCGCCGGGGTGGTGGTCCTGGGGCTCTTCTGGATCCGGCTCGGGCGGTCGGCGTACCCGTTGATCGACCGCAGGCTGTTCGCGGACCGGAACTTCCTGTGGGGTTCGCTGGCCGCCACGGCCGCGAGCTTCGCGATGATGGGCGTGCTGTTCGTGGTGCCGCAGTACCTCGCGGCGAGGATGCGGTACGACGCGCTGGGCGTGGGTGTGCGGCTGTTGCCGATGATCGGGGGCCTGATCGTGGCCGCGCGCCTCGGGACCCGAGTGGCGGCTCGACTGGGCGCGCGGGTGGTGGTGTCGGCGGGCCTCGCGGTGGCGGCGGCCGGGCTCGGCCTGGGCGCGCTGACCGGGCGTGCCGACGGGTACGCCTGGACCGCGCTGTGGTTGACGGTGCTGGGCTTCGGCCTCGGGCTGTGCATGCCGTCAGCGATGGACGCGGTGCTGGCCAGCCTGCCCGAGGGCAAGAGCGGGGTCGGCTCGGGCGCGGTGCAGGCGATGCGGCAGGTCGGCGGCGCGTTGGGAGTGGCGGCGCTCGGCAGCCTGCTCTCAGCGGTCTACACCGCGCGGCTGGACACCTCGGGACTACCCCCGGCGGTCGCCTCCGCCGCCGAGGAATCGGTCCTGGCGGCGGTCCGTGTGCCGAACCTCGACGCGGTGCCGGCCTTCCTGGCCGGGATGTCCGCGGTCCTCGCCGTCAGCGGTGCGGTCGTCCTGCTGGGAGCAGTGCTCTCCGCGCTGTTCCTGCCCGGCCGCCCCGTCACGACGGCCGTCCCTGGCGCAGAATCAGCACATGCCCGACTCGAGGTCTGACGTCCAACCGGGATTGCGCGAGCGGAAGAAGGCCAAGACGCGCAAGGCGATCCAGGAAGCGGCCATGCGACTGATCCGGGAACAGGGCTACGACGCCACCACCGTGGATCAGATCGCGGCCGCCGCCGAGGTCTCGCCGGCGACCTTCTTCCGGTACTTCCCCACCAAGGAAGACGTGATCATCCAGGACGAGTACGACCCGATGTTCGTCGAGCGCTGGCACGAGCTGACCCCGGCCGGCTCGCCGATCGGCCGCATCCGGGAAGTCATCCGCAGCACGTTCACCGGCCTGCCCCGACGCGACGTCGACGCCATCCGCGAGCGTACGGTGCTCATGTTCACGACGCCCCAGGTCAAGGCCCGGGTCTGGGACAACTGGCTCAATACCCAGCACGTGTTCGACGAGCTCATCGGCGAGCACCTGGGGCTGCCGGTCTCGCATCCCCGCGTACGCGCGACGACCGGCGCGATGATGGGGGCGATCCTCGCGGTCTTCGAGACGTGGATCGCCGACCCGGAGAAGGACCTCGCCGAACTCGTCGACGAGGCCCTGTCCTATCTCGAAACCGGTCTCTGACCGGTCTTCGGCTGTCTTTGGCGGTCGGCTCAGGCGCGGCCGCTGACCAGGTCGCCGACCATCCCGGGGACGGCCTCGGCCGGGTCGGCGCCCAGCTCGATGATCTTGTTGTCGGCGTCCACGTGGACCACCCGAGGCTGATACGTCCGCGCCTCGGCGTCGTCGAACTGGGCGTACGCGATCATGATCACCAGGTCGCCGGGGTGGACGAGATGCGCCGCCGCGCCGTTGATGCCGATCACGCCCGAGCCCGGCGCGCCCTCGATCACGTACGTCTCGAGCCGGGCGCCGTTGGTGACGTCGACGATCGCGACCTTCTCACCGGGCAGCAGGTCGGCCGCGGCCATCAGCTCGGAGTCGACCGTGACGGATCCGACGTAGTGCAGGTCGGCCTGGGTCACCGTGGCCCGGTGGATCTTGGACTTGAGCATCGTGCGGATCATCGGTCACTCCCCAGGTGGATGTGCGTGTTGTCGATCAGGCGAGTGGTCCCGACGCGGGCCGCCACCAGCAGCCGCGCCTCGCCGGTCTCGGGAGCCGGCCCGAGGTCGGGGGCTCTCAATTCCAGGTAGTCCGGCTGCACGCCGGTCAGCTCCGCACCCGCCGTGGCGAGCACGTCGCCGCCGGCGAGCGCCGCCGCCGCCCCGGCACGCAGTGCACGGGACAGGGCCAGAGCCAGCGTCCGCTCGTCGGCCGAGAGGTAGCGATTGCGACTGGACATCGCCAGGCCGTCCGCCTCGCGTACGGTCGGCACGCCGACGATCTCGACGCCGAGGTCCAGCGTCCGCGCCATCGCCTTGATCAGGGTGAGCTGCTGGTAGTCCTTCTCCCCGAAGAACGCCGCGTCCGCGCCGGTCAGGTGCAGGAGCTTGCAGACGACGGTCAGCACACCGGCGAAGTGGCCGGGGCGTACCGCGCCTTCCAGCTCGACGCCGAGCGGACCCGGATCGATCAGGATCGACGGCTCGCCCTCGGGGTACATCACGTCGGGCGTGGGGGCGAAGACCAGGTCGACGCCCTCGGCGCGGCAGATCTCCAGGTCGGCGTCCAGCGTCCGGGGGTAGCGCTGGAAGTCCTCGGTCGGCCCGAATTGCAGCGGGTTCACGAAGATCGTCGCGATGAGGAAGTCCGCGTGCTTGCGGGCCTCGCGCATCAGGGTGGCGTGGCCGTCATGGAGCGCGCCCATGGTCATCACGACCGCGACCCGGCCGTCAGCGCGGCCGCGCGCGACTTCGAGGTCCGCGCGACTCGTCACGAGATTCATGAATGCACCGTCTCCGGCTTGCCGGCCAGCACGTCGAGCAGTGGCTCGGCGTCGGTGGGGCGCAGCCGTCCGACGGCGATCGCCCGATCGGCGGTACGCCGAGCCAACGCCAGGTACGCGGGAACCGAATCGGGGGCGACGGCGCCCATCGCGGCGACGTGCTTGGCGACCGTCCCCGCGTCACCCCGCGAGACCGGACCGGTCAACGCGGCATCACCGCTGGCCAGGGCGTTCTCCAGGGCAGCGCGCAGCAACGGTGCGAGCACCTTCTCGGGGTGCGTGACGCCCGCGTCGCGGAGCCGATCGGCTGCCTCGTTGACCAGCGTCACCAGGTGGTTCGCCCCGTGCGCGAGGGCGGCGTGATAGAGCGGACGATCCTGCTCGTCGATCCATTCGAGCTGCCCCTGCAGGTCGTCGACGAGATCGTGGGCGATGACGGCCAGCTCCGGCGGAGCGGTCACGCCGAAGGAGATGCCGTCTTCGAGCCGGGCCAGGTCGGCCGGCGTACCGGTGAAGGTCATCGCGGGGTGCAGCGCCAGCGGACGGGCGCCGACAGCGCGCGCCGGCTCCAGTACGCCCAGCCCGTGCGCGCCGGAGGTGTGCGCCACGACCTGACCGGGGTGCAAGGCGCCGATCCCGGCGAGCCCGGCCACCACGGCGGCCAGCGCGTCATCCGGTACGGCGATGATGAGCAGGTCATGAGCCTCGCGCGCGACCTGATCGGCCGGGAGGTTGCGAGCCTGCGGGAGAAGGGTGGCGATCCGGTGCTTGGCAGCGGCGGATACGCCCGAGGCGGCCACCACGTGGTGACCCGCGGCGGCCAGCGCCGCGCCCAGGATGGCGCCGACCCGTCCGGCGCCGATGACGCCGACGGTCAAACTGCGCGACTGTGCGCTCATAGACGATCCAGTCCTCGAAGGTGGGGTACCGGTCGCCACCAGTATCACCGCTTGTCCCGGATGCTGGACAAGAGCTTGTGAACACTTTCACGGCCGGGCAGTACATCGGGTAAAACGCCCGATATGCCGCTCCCGCATCCCTGATGAGACCGACACCACCTTGGACGGCACTCGCCGTTGATCATGGAGTTTCCGGTCACGACACACCGGCGAGACCACAGTTAACTCCATGATCAACGGCTCAAAAAGGGGGGCTCAGGCGTCGTAGTCGACGACGAGCTCCGCGGAGGTCGGGTGGGACTGGCAGGTCAGCACGTATCCGGCGGCCGTCTCGGCCGGGTCCAGGGCCCAGTTGGCCGCCATCTCGACCGTCCCGGAGACCACCCGAGCCCGGCAGGTCGAGCAGACTCCGCCGCGGCAGGCGTACGGGAGTTCCGAGCGGTGCCGCAGGGCGGCGTCCAGCACCCGTTCGCCGCTGCCCATGGTGAACGACGTGGCGCGCCCGTCCAGCCGGATCTCCACCTGGACGTCTCCCGCGTCGGAAGGCGCTTCCGGCGGGGTGGGCACCGGGCCGACGTGGAACAG
Organism: Hamadaea sp. NPDC051192; assembly: GCF_040682475.1. Classification (NCBI taxonomy): domain Bacteria; kingdom Bacillati; phylum Actinomycetota; class Actinomycetes; order Micromonosporales; family Micromonosporaceae; genus Hamadaea; species Hamadaea sp. NPDC051192. Next base: position 14,231 of record NZ_JBFBAZ010000119.1, on the reverse strand, counting down.
CTCCACATGCACCTGCGCCCCGGTCGCGGCGACCGCCGACCGCGCGCTCTCGACCAGGCCGAGCGGACCACACAGGAACCATTCGTCGACCGGTCCGACCACGGGCAACAGCTCGGTCACGAGGTCGGCGGTGATCCGGCCGTGCAACGGCGCGCCCGGCTCCCGGGACAGCACGTGCAGCACTTGCAGCCGATCCGGGTAGCGGTCCTTGAGGTCGGCCAGCTCGTCGACGGCGAACGCGCTGCCCGACGTCCGGTTGGCGCAGATCACCGCGAAGGTGCTGTGCGGTTCGAGGTCGAGCGCGGCTCCGGCCAGGGAGAGCACGGGCGTGATCCCGGAACCGCCGACGATCGCGCCGTACCGCCGCTTCCGGGCCGCCTCGAACGGGCTGGTGAACCGGCCCAACGGCGCGGAGACCGCCACTTGCATACCGGGCGCCAGGGATGCCGCGATCGCGGAGAACTCGCCGTCCGGCAGCAGGCGTACGCCGACCGACAACGAGCCCCGGGCGGCCAGGTCGGCCGGGGTCGAGCAGATCGAGTACGACCGCCGCAGCTTCTCGTCCAGCGTCACGTGCTGGCCGGCTCGGAACGCGAAGGCCGCCCGCAGCTCGGCAGGGACGGCGAAGGTGATGACCACCCCGTCCGCGCAGGCCGGTTCGACGGCGCCGACGGTCAGCGTCTCGAATCTCACCTAAAACCGCCTTACATGGTCGAACGGCTCCAGACACGACGTGCACCGCCAGATCGACTGGCATGCGGTCGGCCCGAACCGGCTGATCTCCTCGGTCCGCCCGGAACCGCAGCGCGGGCACACCGGCGCCAGGGTCAGCGCGACCGGTCCGGCCGTCGGCGGTGCGATACCCGCTCGTTCGAGCGCCGCCCGCCCCGACGCCGTGATCATGTCGGTGCTCCACGGCGGGCTCAGCACCGTCACGACCTCCACCGCCGGGTGGCCGACCCCGGCCAGGGCGCTGCGGATGTCGTCCCGGATCGCGTCCATCGCCGGGCAGCCCGCGTACGTCGGAGTGATCTCCACGCGTACCGTCTGGTCCGGCTGGACCCGCACGGACCGCAGGATGCCCAGCTCGGCGATGGTGACCACGCGCAGCTCGGGGTCCAGCACCGCGCCCGCGACGGCCCGCAGGTCTACCATCTCGCGCCGGGATGTGCGCGATGCAGGACCTGCATCTCGGCCAGCAGATAGCTCAGGTGCTCGGTGTGCTGCCCCGCGCGGCCGCCGAGCTTGGGCTCGGGCTCCGCGGGCCGCTCGAGCCCGGCCTCCGCGAGCACCGGCTCGATCACGGCCAGCCAGGCCGCGCGATCCTGGGCCAGGTCGAACGTGTACGCCCAAAGGCGCTGGACGGCGCCGGTCATCCGATGGTGGGACTCCGGGGTTCCGTCACCGAGCCGCCGCGTCCACAGGCTCGCGTGGTCGAAGTGGTAGGCGGATTCCTTGACCGTCTTGGCCGCGATCTCCCCCAGCGGCCCGCCTTCGGCCGCGAGCACCTCGTAGGTCTGGCGTTGCGCCGCCGACAGGAACAGCAGCTTGGCGATCGTCCAGCCGAAGTCGAGGTCGCCCCGGGCAGGCCCGTTGGGCAGCTCGACGAGCAGACAGTTGCGGAACTCGCGATCGTCCCGTCCGTAGGCCAGTCGGTCCTCGTCACCGGCGAGCGACAGGAACAGCCGGGCCGCCCCGAGCTGGTCGAGCGCGATGTTGGCGAGCGCGACGTCTTCCTCCATCGTCGGCGCGCGCGAGGCCCACTCGGCGAGCCGCTGCGCCGCGAGCAGCGCGTCGTCGCCGAGCATGATCGGATCGTGCGCCAGCTCGGTCACAGGTGCGGCGCTCCTTCGGGGACCTCGTAGAACGTGGGGTAGCGGTAGATCTTGTCAGCGGCCGGGGCGAAGAACGGGTCCTTCTCCTCCGGGCTGCTCGCCGTGATGTCGGCAGCCCGGACGACCCAGATCGACACGCCCTCCAGCCGGCGGGTGTAGACGTCGCGCGCGTTGCGCAGCGCGGTCTCCGCGTCGTCGGCGTGCACGCTGCCGGCGTGGGTGTGCGACAGCCCGCGCCGAGGCCGGATGAACACCTCCCAAAGGGTCATCGATCTCCTGCTTTCTTCCGGGCGTACGCGGCTGCGGCCTCCCGCACCCAGGCCCCTTCGTCGTGGGCCCGGCGACGGTGGGCCATCCGTTCGGCGTTGCACGGGCCGTCCCCGGCGACCACTCGCATGAGTTCGGCGTAGTCCGGCTCGGTGAAGTCGTGGTGCCCGCGTTCGTCGTTCCAGCGCAGATCCGGGTCCGGGATCGTCAGCCCGAGCACCTTGGCCTGCGGTACGCACATGTCGACGAACCGCTGCCGCAACTCGTCGTTGGAATGCCGCTTGATCTTCCAGCCCATCGACTTCGCGCTGTGCGTCGACTGGGTGTCCGGCGGGCCGAACATCGCGAGGGACGGATACCACCAGCGGTCCAGCGAGTCCTGCGCCATCGCCCGCTGTTCCGGGGTGCCGTGACTGAGAGTGTGCAGGATCTCATAGCCCTGCCGCTGGTGGAAGGATTCCTCCTTGCAGATGCGGATCATCGCGCGGGCGTACGGCCCGTAGGAGCAGCGGCACAGCGGCACCTGGTTGACGATCGCCGCGCCGTCCACGAGCCAGCCGATCGCGCCGACGTCGGCCCAGGTCAACGTCGGATAGTTGAAGATCGAACTGTACTTCTGACGGCCTTCGATGAGGGCGTCGACGAGTTCCTCCCGGGTGACGCCGAGCGTCTCCGCCGCGGCGTAGAGGTAGAGCCCGTGCCCGGCCTCGTCCTGCACCTTCGCGAGCAGGATCGCCTTACGTTTCAGGGTCGGCGCGCGGCTGATCCAGTTGCCCTCGGGCTGCATGCCGATGATCTCGGAGTGCGCGTGCTGGGCGATCTGCCGGACGAGCCCCTTGCGGTAGTCGTCGGGCATCCAGTCGCGGGGCTCGACCTTCTGGTCGGCCTCGATCACGGCATCGAACCATGCCTGCACGTCGTCGCCTCGCGCGAGCCGCCGATCGCCCGCCGCGAGCAGCTCGGCCTCGGCCGCCGCGACCTGGTCCAGCAGTCTCTCACCCATCCGTCCAGTGTTACAGCTCGCGCCGGTTTCGGGCAAGCTCTGTCACACCTTCCCGGCCGCCGCCCAGCACCGGCGTAGCCGCTTCCGATGCTGATGGCCTAGGGTGGGGTGCTCCAGAAGGACCCCCGACCACCCCTGATTCACCACCCCCGGAGTAGCCCCCTCATGCCCACCCGCCGAGCCCTGCTCGTCGTGGCCTGCCTGAGCGTCGTCGCAGGCCTCGGCCTGTTGCTGGGCACCACCTTGTATCCGTCGCACGCGGCCGGCCTCCCGTTCGCGCCCGCGTCGCCGTCGGCCTCGAAGTCGCCGGAACCGCCTCCGCCACCGACCCTGCGCGAGACCACTCCGGTCCAGGTGAAGCTGGCCACCGGGGCGGCGTACGCCTGGTCGCTGCTGGATCGGGCGACCGGGACGACCACCGGCTCGGCGAACTCGACGAGCTACCACAACACCACCGAGTCGATGGTGAAGGCGTGGTTGGTCGCCGACTTCCTCAAGCGCCTGGGCGACCGGGATCCGACCGCCACCGAGAAGCAGAAGATGTCGACGGCGATCCGGGACAGCAACGACGACTCGGCGCAGTGGCTGTATCTCAAGGACGGCGGCAACTCCTCGATCAAGCGGCTGTTCAGCACCTGCGATCTCACCGACCAGCCCGTGCTCAAGAGCGGCTGGTGGAGCATGACGCAGCTGACCGCCCGCGACGCGGCCCGGATGGGCGACTGCATCGCCGACGGCACGGCGGCCGGCGACAAGTGGACGTCCTACCTGCTGAACGAGATGGAGCACGTACGCGGCACCGCCGCCACCGCCGACCAGCACGCCACATGGGGCGGCGGTCACTGGGGCATCGTCGACGGCCTGCCCGCTCAGCTTCAATCCGACACCGCGATCAAGAACGGCTGGACGTTGATCAATGCGGACGGCAAGTGGCACGTGAACTGCCTCGCCGTCCACAGTGACTGGACGCTCGCCGTGCAGGTGAGGTACCCGGGCAAACTCGGTCTGGCGTACGGGGCGAACGTCTGCAAGTCCGTGGCACAGCAACTCGTCTACCAACCGGCCTCCGCGGAGGGTTGATGTCTAAGGCATCCGGCTGGCTCCTGGCCTTCGCAGTCGCCGCCATCCTGCTCGGCGGCGCCGCCGTGTACGCGGCGTTCCCCCACTCGACACCGAGCCCCACCTCGCACGAGCCGACCGGGAGTCCGTCGGCGGAGGCGACCGGGGAACCGTCGGCCGACCCGGCCCCGACCGGGGCTACGGTGCCGGCGAACATGTCGGACCTGCTCGTCGGCCCGCACGCCGTGAAGGTCAAGATGACCGGGAAGTACTCCTGGGCGCTGATGGACCTGCGGACGGGCAAGATCTACGGCTCGGACAACATGCACGACACGCAGAAGACGGCGTCGATGATCAAGGCCTGGATCGCCGCGGACTATCTGCGCCGCCAGGCCGAGAACGGCAAGACGCCGAGTTCCACCTATCTGGACCTCGCGGCCAAAGCCGTCCAGCGCAGTGACAACAACGCGGCCAGCACGCTGTTCAGCGCGGTCGGCAACTCGGCCTCGACCAAGCGCATGATCTCGATGTGCAAACTCGAGGACTCGAAGGCTGACGACAACTGGAGCAACACCCTGCTCTCGGCGTACGACACGGCGAAGCTCGGCGCGTGCATCTCCTCCGGCACGGCGGCCGGCGAGAAGTGGACGCCTTGGTTGCTGACGAAGATGCGGACAACCATCCTCGGCACCTGGGGCATCAAGAAGGCGTTCACCGACGACATCGCGAAGACCATCGCGATCAAGAACGGCTGGGTCGACCGGCAGGCCACGCAGACCTACACCGTGAACTGTCTGGCCATCGGCGACAAATGGTCGATGGGTGTGATGACCTCATACCCGTTGAGTTTCTCCAATGGCGAGGCCTACGGTGCGGGCATCTGCAAACAGGTCGCCACAGCACTGAAGAACTGAAGACCCCTCCACCCCTCCCCCCTCGGAGTCTCCCTTGGCGCGCAGGAACTTTCCCCTGGTCCTCGCCACGTGCGCGGTGATCGTCGGCGTCGGCCTGGTCGGCACCGCGGTGTACGCCAAGCTCTCCCCGACCGCCAAGCACACCGGCGGCTCGGGCGGCGGAGTGTCCGCGTCGGCTTCGCCGACCAAGTCGCCGGAGCCGCCCCCGCCGCCGACGCTCAACGGGGACCTGCCGGTCACCGTCACGACGCCGACCGGCGGCTTCTTCGCCTGGGCGTTCTACGACCGGCGGACGAACAAGATGACCGGGTCGGCCAACAGCGCCACCAAGACGAACTCCACCGAGTCGATGATCAAGACGTGGCTGGTCTCGGACTACCTGCGCCGCCTGGGCGCGAAGGAGCCGACCACGACCGCCCTCAACTACGTCAAGACGGCGATCATCAACAGCAACGACAACTCCGCGTCCTGGCTGTACAGACAGGACGGCGGGTCGGCGGCGATCAGCCGGATGGTCAAGACCTGCGGCCTCAAGGGCACCAAGGCGAACAGTCTGGGCTGGGCGTACACCACGATGACGGCGCAGGACGCGGTCCGGCTGGGCCTGTGCGTCGGCGACGGCCGGGCCGCCGGGGAGAAGTGGACCGACCACGTCCTGTCGCTGATGAAACAGGTGCAGGGCACCACCGCCGCCAAGGACCAGCAGAAGACCACCGGCGGCGGCCACTGGGGCATCATCGACGGCCTGCCGAAGAACCTCGTCCCCGAGACGAGCATCAAGAACGGCTGGACGATGCTCTACAAGGACGTGCTCTGGCACGTCAACTGCCTGGCCGTCCACGACGACTGGGTGCTGGCCGTGCAGGTCCGGATCAAACCGGTGAAGTCCGCCTCCGGGCAGAAGGACTCGGCCGGCCTCGCGGCCGCGGCGAAGGTCTGCGCGACGGTGGCGAAACAGTTGACCTACCAGGCTCCCGCGGCCTGACCGGTCGGCTCTTGCACAACTCCCAGTGAATCGTCAGGATCTCCTCGACCGACGGGGAGGTTTAGATGTACGCACGTGAGGCATCGGCCGGCGTACTGGCCGTGACCCTGCTCGTCACGGGGTCCACGACCCCGCTGCAGACGCCGGTACGGGTGCCGACGAAGGTCACCGCCCCCACCAAGCCACGGCCGGTCCTTCCCGGCGCGCGTACGCCGGACTCGAAACTGGCGGCGGCGACCGCGCTGCCACGGAGCGACTATTCGCGGCTCGACGAGATCTACAAGCTCAACGACTACGACCTCACGGCGCGGCGGGCGCCGTCCGGCCTGGTACGCCCGGCGCCGGCAACCGATCCGACCGGGCCGACGAAGGCCGACTTCGACGGGGACGGCCTCGACGACCTGGTCGTGACGATGCTCGTCCGGGGCGTCGTCGTCGACTACTCGAAGTCGCACACCGCCGACGTGCTGCTGGCACCGCCTAAAGCGACCTTCCAGGCGAAGGTCGCCGCCGGGGACTTCGACGGCGACGGTTACGACGATCTCGTCGTGGCCAACGCCTACGACTACGTCACCCTGCCGGTGTTGCACCGGAAGACCGGTCCGACGAACCGAAGCGTGAGCGTCCTGCCCGGACAGTTGCGGATCTTCCGCGGCGGCCCGGACGGGCTGCGGACGGACACCGTCACCCGAATCCGCGCCACCGATCTCGGCCTGTCGCCCCGCGACTACGACGCATGGTTCGGCACCGCCCTGGCGACCGGGGACCTCAACGGCGACGGCCGCGACGACCTGGCCGTCGGCGTGCCGCTGAAGACCGTGGGCACGGCCGAGAACGCCGGCGAGGTGATCATCCTGCTCAGCGGCCCCACCGGCCTCACGGCAGCCGGGGCCAAGACGGTGCGCCGGGGGATGCCCGGCGTACCCGAGGCGGTGGCCGCTGGGGACGAGTTCGGCTACTCGCTGGCGATCGGCAAGATCACCGGCGACCAGTACGCCGACCTCGTGGTCGGCGTACCCGGCGACTGGTGGCCCGGCGGCTATTCGCCGGGGTGGCCGGCTGCCAACGGAAGCGTGACGCTGTTCCGCGGTTCGGCGAACGGCGTCTCGCTGAGCGGGGTCACCGAGGCGTTGGGCTGGGACACCCGGTACATCGACTGGGCCGACGTCGGCGGGGTCAACGCCTTCGGCTTCGACGTCAAGGTGGCCGATCTCAACAACGACGGCCGGGCCGAGGTCTTCATCCTGTGGATCGGCGGCGTCGTGATCGTCGCCGGTTCGGCGTCCGGGCTGACCCCGACCGGCCGCAAGAACCTGCTTCAGCACACCGCCGGAATGCCGGCGTACGTCCAGAAGGTCGACTGCACCCGGATCTCCGTCGGGGACATGAGCGGCGACGGGCATCCGGATCTGCTGTGGACCTGCCCGTCGGGTTCGGAGTGGAACGGCAAGGAGTGGGTCCGGATTCCGGGGGCAGCGGTCTTCCTTCCCGGCACGACGTCCGGCTTCTTCACCCTGACCGGGGTGAAGCAGTTCACCCAGCAGTCGCTCAACGTGACCGGCAACGTCGGGGATGAACCCGCGATGCTCAATCTGGACGGCACCGGCCCGTTGGAGGCGATCCTCGTGTGCTCCGACTTCTTCAACGACCGGCACGGCTCCATCGCCGTCCTCAAGAGCGGAACATCGCCCACTCTCCTAGGCAACGTCACCGGGGAGACCTACGGGATGGAGTCCCCCTGGCAGTTCGACTGGGCCACGATCGACTGACCCTCAGATCGCTCCCTGGCCCCCGTGGATCGGTGCACCCGGTCTGCGGGGGTCAGGCCGCGAAGAAGGCCGGCCCGTCCGGTCCCAGCGCGGGCGCGGCCCCGACCTCGGCGGCCCGGCGGGCGAACTCGCGTGCCCCGGCGACCTGGCGCTCCCCGAGGGAGAAGTCGAGCGTACGGAAGTAGCCGGCGAGGGTGGCCGCGTCGAACGGCTCCCAGCGCGCCGCCGCCTCGGCGACCTCGTCGATCTCGGCCAGCGACAGGTCCCGCGAGCGCAGGAACGCCTCGTGGACGTCCTTGACCAGGCCCGGGTGGGCGACGGCGAACTCCCGGCGGACCGCCCAGACGGCGAAGACCATCGGCAGCCCGGTCCACTCTCGCCAGGCCGCGCCCAGGTCGGTGACGGTCAGCCCACGCTGGGGCGCTTCGTAGAGCGCGCGCAGGGCCACATCGCCGATCAGCACCCCGGCCGGAGCCTCCAGCATCATCTCGGTGAGGTCGGGCGGGCAGCGGAAGTAGGTCGGCTTGACCTCATGCCGCTGCTCCAGCAGCAGCTGGGCCAGCAGCACCCCGGTACGCGAGGTCGACCCGAGCGCGACCCGGGCGCCGTCCAGCTGCTCGAGCGGCAGGGTCGAGACGAGGTTGACGCTGAGCACCGGCCCGTCCGAGCCGACCGCGATGTCCGGCAGGATGAGCAGCTCGTCGGCGTGCCGCAGGTACTCGACCAGCGAGATCGGGCCGATGTCGAGGTCGCCGGCGACCAGGGCGGAGTTCAGCCGATCGGGGGAGTCCTTGACGAGGTCGACGTCGATCAGCGAGCCGGTACGCATCAGGCCCCAGTACAGGGGCAGGCAGTTCAGGAACTGGATGTGCCCCACCCGGGGCCGGCGTACCGCTGCTGAGCTCACGGAACCGAAGGCTACTCCTGCGGCTGGGGCACCCGATCGGCGAGGACGGGCGAGGTGACCAGTTCCGACGACCGCGCCGCCGCGCGTACCCAGGGAGAAATGAACGCGACGGTGACCACAGCGATGACTCCGCAACCCAGGATGATCATGCGCGGCGTGAGGTTCGCGGTGAGCGCCAGACCAGCGAAGAGGTAGCCGGCCAGCAGCGAGGCCTGGACCGCGGCCTGCATGATCGCGGCGACGTGGCCGCGGTTCGCGACCGGCGACCGGCGGGCGACCAGGGTCGTGACGAGCACATTGGCCGCCCCGTTGAGCAGGCCGCCGGCCAGCCAGATCGGCACCATCCACGGCGCGGAGCCGACCGCCGCGAGCAGCACCACGCCGGTCGCGGTGATCGCGAGCGAGCCGAACAGCCAGCCGCTGAGCCGCGCGTCGGGCGCCTTCTCCGCGAGTTTCGCCTGGCCCCACGCGCCCGCGACCATGCCGATCGGCCAGGTCGCCATGATCAGACCGTAGGTCTGCGCCGACGACTCCAGCGTCTCGCGCACGAAGAACACGGCCACGACGTCGACCGCGCTGATCGCGCCGACGACCGCCGCGAGTCCGATGAAGACCACCTTGAGCAGCCGGTCCATGGGCGGTCGCGCCGCGCCGGCCGCCGCCGGATGCTCCTCGCCCATCCTCGTGCCCCGACGGGTACGCACCAGGAGCCCGCCGACGACGGTCGCGAGGAATCCCACCGCCGCCCAGCGCAGGGTGCTCGGGGCCGACCCGACCGCGTGGTACGCGAATCCGGCGATCGGCGGGCCGAACATCGAGCCGATGACGGTGGCGGACTGGTTGATCGCGCCCGCCCGGGGCAGGTCCTCTTCGGTCACCATGACCGGGAGGAGCGCCGCGCGTACGGGCAGGCCGAGTGCGGTTCCCGCGTAGATCAGCAGCACGCAGGCGATCCGCGTTACGGTCGACCCGGCGAACGACAGCAGCAGACAGCCGGCGATCTGCACGACGCCGGCGACCACCATCAGCAGCCGCGAGTCGAACCGGTCGGCGAGCCGTCCCGTGACCGGCGCGAGCGCCACGACCGGCAGCGACGCCGCCACCGTGACGCCGGCCACCGCGAGTCCGGTCGCGCCCGTGTCCTGCAAGGTCAGGATGAGCGTGGTGAGCGCGAGGTACGCTCCCGAACCCGAGATGATCTGCGAAACGGCGATGATCCAGACGTCGAGCCAGGCGGACTTTCGCATCCGGTGACCCTAACTTTCCTGGCCGCACGCCCGCTGTCCGCTATTTGGCTGAGGCCTGCTGCGCCCTGGCATCGGCGGTCGCCCCGTCAAGCGCTGGATCAGGGTTCTCCGTCGAATCTTGGGCCGAGATTCGACTCGGATCCGTGATCCGGTGCGTCTCCTGGCGTTCCCGGCGGACGGCGGTGCGGATCCAGGGCGCGATCGCCAGCACGGCCAGCACCCCGAGTACGCCGCCGGCGGCCAGCACGGTCCGGGGCTGCCACCATTCGAGGACGAGCCCACCCATCGCGAACCCGAACAGGGCGGCGCCTTGGACGGCGGCGTTGAGCCGGGCGGACAACCGGCCGCGGGCGTGCTCCGGGGCGCGGCGGCCGAAGACGGTGAACACCTGCACGTTCTCCGCTCCGTTGAGGCCGCCGCCGAGCAGCCACAGCGGCACGATCCAGGCGACCTCGGGGGCCAGCGACGACACCGCCAGGACCGCGCAGGTCAACGCGAGGGCGATGAATGCTCCGGCGACGATCGAGGTGTCGCCCGCTCGCCGGATCAGCCGGGCGGTGATCCACGTCCCGGCGATCATCCCGACCGTCCACATGCTGTTGATCACCCCGTACGCGCTGCTCGATGCGCCAAGCGTCTCCTTCACGTAGAAGACCTCGACGACGTTGGCGGCCGCGATGCAGCCGACCACCACGGCGAACCCGATCGTGACCACTCGCAGCAGGCCGTCCATGCGTACCGGGGCGGTCTCCGCGCGTGCGTCGGCGGGGCGCTGATCGCCACCCCGTCGCGTCCGGAGCGACAGCCCCGCGATGATCGTCGCGGAGAACGCGACCGCCGCCACCCGCAGCGTGGCCTGCGTACCGAGGCCGTCCTGGGCGAACCCGGCGACGGCGGGCCCGGCGATCGCGCCGATCGAGCCGGCGGTCTGGGCGATGCCGCTCGCCTTGGGCAGGTCCTCCCGGCTCGCCATGGTCATCATCAGCGCCTGCCGCACCGGCTGCGCGATCGCCGTGCCGACGAAGACCAGGGTGAGCAGCGCGACCCGAGGCACCATGCCGTCCACAGCCGACAGGGCGAGACACGCCCCGACCTGTACGCCGCCGGCCACGAGCAGCAGCAGCCGCGAGTCGACCCGGTCGGCGAGCCGGCCCGTGATCGCCGCCAGCAGCACGATCGGCAGCGCCTCGGCGATGATCACGGCCGCGACGGCGGGTCCGCCCCGGCCCTCCTCCTGGAGCGTCAGCATCAGCGTGGTGAGCACCAGGAACGAGCCCATGTTCGTCACGGCGTTGGAGCCCGCCGCGATCCAGACGTCGCGCCACCGCGTAGACGTGAAAGACATATTGCGAAAATACATTTTCACATCTGCGCGCACAAGTCCCGGTGCGGGCACGGCGCCGGTTCACTGGGGAAGCGCGCGGACGAGCTTTACTGGGGAAGCGCGCGGACGAGCATCGAGACGATCCGGGCGGCCGCCGGCGCGTTGTCCTGCCGCACACTGCGGCGGTACCGCCCGACGAGCTGGGCGATCTGCTCGGTCAGCTCGGTCAGCTCCTCGGCGGTGACCATGATCATGGTCTCGTTGATCACGGTCGCCTCGCGCCAGTCGTCCGGTTCGGCCTCGTACTGATGCCGCCACCGGGTCAGCCGCTCCTGGCTTCGGGCGAGCAGGAGATCCAGCAGCTGCTCCTTGAGCGCCTTCATCTCCTGGTCGTCATCGGCGTCGGTGTCCACCTCGATGTGCGTCTCGCCAGGCCCTCGGTAGACCCGCTCCCGGCCGTCGCCCCGGCTGGGCGCGTCGTGGATGATTCCGGCCTTCGCCAGGGCGCGCAGGTGATAGCTCGTGGCGCTCGGACTGAGCCCGGCGACCTCGGCCGCCTCGGTCGCGGTGATCTCTCGCGACGTGGACCCGAGGTACTCCAGAATCGCCAGCCGGGCCGGGTGCGCCAGCGCCCGGATCACTGACGGATCGGTGATCTTGTGAGAGGTGTCCCCGGGCACGCTCGAATAATAGGTTGCCGAGCGGCGAATATGCGCGAGTAGCATGGTCGGCTCATCCCGATGAATGGCACAGCCGACACCGCCCGGCGGGTCCCACGCGGCCCGCGGCGGAGCGCCGGGCGGCCCGAACTGCCTTCAGGGAGTAGCAGTGACGCCCGAGCTCGACCACGAACTAGCCGCCGAGCGTACGCACCTCACCGTCAGCCGAGCCGCCTTGCAGGCGATGCGCGAGCACGTCGAGGTCCTGTTCGCCACCGGTGACAAAGTCGCCGGCGACCCCTTCTCCGCCGAGACCCTCGGCCGCGCCCTGGCCAAGCGGATCAAGGAGCTGGCCGACGACCCGAACACACCCCTGTTCTTCGGCAAACTCACCTTCGGGGCAGACGCCGCCGACGCCGAGAGCGCCGGTCACGCCTTCCACATCGGCCGCCGGCACGTCACCGACGCCGCCGGGGAGCCGATGGTCCTGGACTGGCGAGCACCCGTCTCCCGCTCGTTCTACCGGGCGAGCGCGTCCGACCCGCAGGACATCGCGGTCCGCCGCCGGTTCGGCTTCAACGCCGGCGAGCTGACCAGCTTCGAAGACGAGCACCTGACCCTCGGCGAGGAACTCGGCACGAAGAGCGCGATCCTCACCGCCGAAATCGAACGGCCCCGCGTCGGCCCGATGCGCGACATCGTCGCCACCATTCAGCCGGAGCAGGACGAACTCGTCCGGGCCGCGCTGGAGGAGTCGATCTGCGTACAGGGGGCGCCGGGCACCGGGAAGACGGCCGTCGGCCTGCACCGCGCGGCGTACCTGCTCTACCTGCACCGCGAACGGCTGCGCCGGGCGGGCGTACTGATCCTGGGGCCCAACCGGGCGTTCCTGCGCTACATCGCCGCCGTCCTCCCGGCGCTGGGCGAGATCGAGGTCAGCCAGTCCACGGTCGACGATCTGATCGCGACCGTCGAGGTCCGGGCGGCGGATACGCCCGAGGCCGAGGCGCTCAAGCACGATCCGCGGCTCGCCCAGGTGCTCCACGATCTGCTGTGGCGACGCGTACGCCGGCCGCAGGAGCCGTTGACGGTGCCGGACGACTCCTATCGCTGGCGGGTCGGCGCCGGAGTGCTGGCCCGGATCGTCGACGACGTACGCCGCGGCGAACCCCCGTACGCCCTGGGCCGGGAACACGTCCGAGCCCGGGTCGTCGACCTGTTGCTGCGGCAGTCGGAGGCCCGGCGGGGCGACTCGCCCGGTGAGGCGTGGCGCCGCCGGATGACCAAGGCGAAGCCGGTCGTGGAACTCCTCGACCAGGTGTGGCCCGCGGTCACCCCGGCCGAGCTGGTCTTCGAGTTCCTCACCGCCCCCGAGCACGAACTGCTCACCGAGTCCGAGGCCGAGGTCCTGCGCTGGACGAAGCCGCCGAAGACCGCGAAGTCGGCGAAGTGGACCGCCGCGGACCTGGTTCTCCTCGATGAGGCGGCCGGGCTGATCGAGCGGCCGGGCGGCTTCGGCCACATCATCGTCGACGAGGCCCAGGACCTGTCCCCCATGCAGGCCCGCGCCATCGCCCGACGCAGTACGCACGGCTCCGTCACGCTGCTCGGGGACCTCGCGCAGGGCACCGCGCCCTGGGCGGCGAAGCAGTGGCAGGACACCTTGGGCCACCTCGGCAAGCCCGATGCCGTGGTGACGCCGCTGACCACCGGTTTCCGCGTACCGGAACAGGTCGTCGAGCTGGCGAACCGGCTGCTCCCGGCGCTGGGCGTGGACGTCCCGCCGGCCCAGTCGCTGCGCCCGGACGGGTGGCTCGCCATCCGGCCGACCGCCGCCCCGGAAGCGCTGGCCGAGGCGGTCGAGGCGGCGCTGGCCCAGCCTGGCTCAGTCGGCGTGATCAGCGCACAGGACGCCGTCGACTCCGTCACCCGCGCGCTCGCGAAGTACTCGCCGACCTCGTTGGACGACGACGATCCCGACTCCCGGCTGACGGTGGTCCCCGCGACGCTGGCCAAGGGTCTGGAGTACGACCACGTCATCGTGGTGGAACCGGCCGCCATCGTCGAGGCCGAGGCCCGTGGCCTGCACCGGCTCTACGTCGTCCTGACCCGGGCGGTCACGACGCTGACCGTCCTGCACGACCGCCCCCTCCCCGCCCCCCTCACCTAACCGACCCGTTGATCATGGAGTTAACTGCGGTCTCGCCGGTGTGTCGAGACCGGAAACACAATCATAAACGGGTCGCGGGGGGGGGTGTGGGT
>NZ_JBFBAZ010000118.1:0-25286 GCF_040682475.1 Hamadaea sp. NPDC051192 | reverse complement strand
GCCTTCGAGCAGGTCAAACTGCCGGTCGGCACGCTCGACATCACGCTCTACCGCGACGACCTCGCGCGGCAGTCCATCCGGGCGGTCGGCCGGACATCGAGGCGCCGCGCCGCGTCGATCACGAGCTGACGGTTCTGCTCGACGGGGTGTCGCAGCCCGAAAGCTCCTGATCGACGCGGCGCGCCGGGTTACGCCTGAGCGCGCGAGGAGGCCTTCGCGAGGGCGTCGGCCTTCATCTTGGCCGCCTTGTTCAGGTCGGTCTGGGACACCGCGGCGAGCGAGCCGAAGTTCTTCACGGCCTCGTAGTACGTCCAGGCCAGGCTGTAGCAGGCCGGCCGGACCACCCAGTTGTAGGTGGCGCACTTGCGCTTGAGGTCGTTGTAGAAGGCGAGGTCCACCCGGTCCTTGACGGTCGAGGTGAAGATGCCCAGCCGCTTGTGGTTGCGGTAGCCGAAGTCGTGCCGGGCGCACGACAGCTTGAAGTCGAATCCGAGCGGGTTGTCCGGGGAGCTGGAGCAGAGGTCGGTCGACCAGTCGAGGTCGTAGTCCACCCAGGCGGCCTGGTTGTTCCGGGCGGACAGCCACGAGCTGTAGCTGGACGCCGAGTTCTGGGTGAAGTTGGTGACGACGGCGACCTTCTGCTCGAAGGTGGCCGCCGCCGCGGGCGCGGCGACGCTGAGGACGAACAGGACGCTGAGCAGGGGAGTGGCCCACCGGGCCAGGCGGGAACGGGACATCACGGCACCTCGGGGGTATTAGGTGGGTGGTGCGCATTGGTGCTTAGCAATGTAAGCCCGGCCGGGGGTCCGGTCTAGATCCCTTGACGGTGACGCCATGGTCATTTAATCTCGGCAGCCGTAGCCCGTCGCGGGTCGTTCACCCAGCGACGTAGAGCACAGAGAGGAGGTCGCGATGCGTACCGTCACCTTGGCGCGTCGGGCCCCGAAGGGCACCGCACTCTGATCGCGGTCTCCGGCGCGCCTCCCATAGTGGAGGAAACTTGCTCATCCGTACCTCGGTCGAGGCCGACCTCGACCAGTTGCTCACCCTGCTCGGCGACCAGTCCGTCAACACTGCCCACCCCGAGCGCTACACCCAGTACCTGGCCGACGGCCACTACCGGCACGAGTTCACCTGGGTCGCGGAGGACGGCGACCGCCTGATCGCGGCCGCCGTCTGGTGGAGCTTCCCCGGCGCGTCCCGGCCGTTCGCTCTCGACGGCTTGTACGCACTGCCAGACCGAACGGATTCCGTCGCCCTGTGGACGGAGCTGATCCAGCAGGTCACCTCGACCGCGTCCGCTGACGGGGAACCGCCGTCCTATCACATCTTCCTGCCCCCGGGCTGGCGTGCCGACGCCGAGATCCAGGCCGCGCTCGAACCCCGAATCGCGGCGGCGAAGGCGGCGGGCATGAAGGACGAACTGGAGCGCCTCCGGTTCGAGTGGCTGTCCGACACCCCGGTGCCGGAGCGGTCGACTCGGCTGACGTTCCGCCCGGAGCCGGACGACCAGGCGTTCCTGGACGTCTTCCAGCGGGTCGCGGCGGGCAGCCTCGACGGCGGCACCCACGAGTCGATCGCGCGCGCCGGACTCGCCGGGTACGCCCAGGAGACCCTGGACACGTACCAGGAGATGCCGGGCGAGCGGTCGTGGTGGAAGCTCGCCTACGACAGCGACGGCGACCTGGTGGGCTTCGCCATTCCGTCGCGCAACAACGCCGGACCGGTCGTCGGGTTCCTCGGCGTCGTGCCGGAGCAGCGCGGCCACGGGTACGCCGCCGACGTGCTCGCCGAGATCACCGCCGACCTGGCCGACCTCGGCGCGGAGCGGATCGCGGCCGACACCGACTTCGGCAACGTGCCGATGGCGAACACCTTCCGACGGTTGGGCTACTCGAACTTCGCCGTACGCCTCGTCCTGTCCTGACGCTCGTTTTGCCGCAGATCACGGTCACGCAGGCTTCCCAAGGCGGATTTGGCCTGCGTACCCGTGATCTGCGGCTAACGGTCAGATGGTCCAGGTGTCGCCGGCGTTGAGCAGCGCCGAGAGCTGGTCCTCGGGTGTGCCCTCGGCCTTCGCCTGCGCGGCCGAGACCTGCTCGACGACGACCTCGTCATAGGTCGGGCGGTCGACCGAGCGGAAGACGCCGATCGGGGTGTGCCGCAGGTCCAACCCGGGCAGCCGGGACAGCGCGAACGCGTACGCCGGCTCGGCCACCGTGGCGTCGTGCACCACGATCTCCGTCTCGTCCACTTCGGACGTACGCCGGACTTCGAGGCCGAAGGCGCCGGGCGGGTGCACCACGCACCACTCCCGGTCCTTGCCGAACGTGATCGGCTGACCGTGCACCAGCGGCATCACGAAGTCGTCGCGCGTATCCGGCGACTTGAGCACGTCGAACGCGCCATCGTTGAAGATGTTGCAGTTCTGGTAGATCTCGACGAACGCGGACCCGTTGTGCTCCGCCGCGGCGCGCAACACCGACTGCAGGTGCTTCCGGTCGGAGTCGATGGTCCGCGCGACGAACGTCGCCTCCGCCCCGAGCGCGAGCGAGATCGGGTTGAACGGGGCGTCGGCCGAACCGAACGGCGTCGACTTCGTGATCTTGCCGACCTCGGAGGTGGGCGAGTACTGGCCCTTCGTCAGACCGTAGATTCGGTTGTTGAACAGCAGGATCTTCAGGTTGACGTTGCGGCGCAACGCGTGGATCAGGTGGTTGCCGCCGATCGAGAGCGCGTCGCCGTCACCCGTCACGACCCAGACGCTCAGGTCCGGGCGCGATACCGACAGGCCGGTCGCGATCGCCGGGGCCCGCCCGTGGATCGAGTGCATGCCATAGGTGTTCAGGTAGTACGGGAAGCGCGACGAGCAGCCGATGCCGGAGACGAACACGGTCCGCTCCCGCGGGATGCCCAGCTCCGGCAGGAAGCCCTGCATGGCCGCGAGGATGGCGTAGTCACCGCACCCCGGGCACCAGCGCACCTCCTGGTCGGACTTGAAGTCCTTGGCGGTCAACTGCACCGGGACGCTAGACATTCTTGACGACCTCCTCCAGCATCGAGGCCAGCTCGGCGGACGTGAACGGCAGCCCGCGGACCTGGTTGTACGCGACCACGTCGATCAGGTAGCGCCCCCGGATCACCTGAGCCAGCTGGCCCAGGTTCATCTCGGGGATGACGACCCGGTCGTACGCCTTGAGCACCTCGCCGAGGTTGCCCGGCATCGGGTTGAGGTGCCGCAGGTGCGCCTGCGCGACGGCCAGCCCGCGTTGGCGGAGATCCCGGCAGGCGGCGCCGATCGGGCCGAACGTCGAACCCCAGCCGAGCACGAGCACCTTCGCCTGACCGGAGGGGTCCTCCACGGTCAGGTCCGGGACCTCGATCGCCTCGATCCGGGCGGCTCGCGTACGCACCATGAAGTCGTGGTTCTCCGGGTCGTAGGAGATGTCCCCGGTGATGTCGCGCTTCTCCAGGCCGCCGATGCGGTGCTCCAGGCCCGGCGTACCGGGGATGGCCCACGGGCGGGCGAGCGTCTGCGGGTCGCGGAGGTAGGGCAGGAACTTGCCGTCCTCGCCGTTGGGCCGGCTGGCGAACTCCACCTGCAGGTCGGGCAGGTTCGCGACGTCCGGCAGCAGCCACGGCTCGGAACCGTTGGCGATGTAGCCGTCGGACAGCAGCAGCACCGGGGTCCGATAGGTCAGCGCGATCCGGCACGCCTCCAGCGCGGCGTCGAAGCAGTCGGCGGGGGACCGCGGCGCGATCACGGCCACCGGCGCCTCGCCGTGCCGCCCGTGGAGCGCCATGTTGAGGTCGGCCTGCTCGGTCTTGGTCGGCATGCCGGTCGACGGCCCCGCCCGCTGCACGTCGATGACGACCAGCGGCAGCTCCAGCATCAGACCCAGCGAGATCGTCTCGCTCTTGAGGGCGACGCCAGGACCACTCGTCGAGGTGACGCCCAGCGCACCGCCGTAGGACGCGCCGAGCGCGATGCCGGCCGCCGCGATCTCGTCCTCGGCCTGCACCGTGGTCACGCCGAACTTCTTGTGCTTGCTCAGCTCGTGCAGGATGTCCGAGGCCGGCGTGATCGGGTACGCCCCCAGCACGACCGGCAGCTTCGCGCGTACGCCGGCGGCGACGATGCCCAGCGCGAGAGCGGTGTTGCCGGTGATGTTCCGGTACCGCCCGGCGTGCATCTTCGCGGGCTTGACCTCGTAGCGGACCGCGAACGCCTCGGTGGTCTCACCGAACGACCAGCCCGCCTCGAACGCGGCGATGTTCGCGGCGACCAGCTCCGGCCGGGAGGCGAACTTCTTGCGCAGGAACGCCAGCGTCGACTCGTGCGGCCGGGAGTAGAGCCAGCTCAGCATGCCGAGGGCGAACATGTTCTTGGCCCGCTCGGCGTCCTTCTTGCTGATCGGATGATCCGCGAGGGCACCGACCGTCATGCTGGTGAGCGCGACCGGATGCACGTGGTACGACGCCAGCGACCCGTCGTCGATCGGCGACGCGTCGTAGCCGACCTTCTGCAGGTTGCGCTTGGTGAACTCGTCGGTGTTGACGATGATCGTCGCGCCTCGGGGTAGATCGCCCAGGTTCGCCTTCAACGCCGCCGGGTTCATCGCGACCAGCACGTTCGGCGCGTCACCTGGGGTGAGGATGTCGAAGTCGGCGAAGTGCACCTGGAAGCTGGAGACACCAGGCAGCGTGCCGGCTGGCGCCCGGATCTCCGCGGGGAAGTTGGGCAACGTCGAGATGTCGTTGCCGAGCTGCGCGGTCTCCGAGGTGAATCTGTCGCCGGTCAACTGCATGCCGTCGCCCGAGTCACCGGCGAACCGGATCACGACGCGATCAAGCTGCTGCGTCTCCTTGGCCACCTGCGTCCTCCTACCGGACGGGTCGTCTCGTTACGGTGAAAGAGTACGTCGGTTACCACGCTGTCACTTCATGGGCCGGTCCGCCAGGCCCACCCTGTGGACACCAGCGTTATGCTGCGCACGTGGATGGCTACCTCGGCTCGTACGCGACCCTGGGACTGCTGGTCGCGGTGGCGGTCGTCTTCTTCGTGGTCGCCTTCGGGGCGAATCGGCTGCTTCGCCCGGCAAACCCGGCGAACGGTGCCGGAAAGTTCGACACGTACGAATGCGGACTCGACCCGGTCGGCGGCGGCTGGGCGCAGGTGCACATCCGCTATTACCTGTACGCGTACCTCTATCTGCTGTTCGCGGTCGAAGCCGTCTTCCTGTTCCCCTGGGCCGTGGTCTATCTGCGGCAAGGACTCACCACGGTGCTCGAGATGGCCATCTTCGTGGCGGTGCTCGCACTCGGTCTGCTGTACGCGTGGCGCAAGCGCGTTCTGGTATGGGAGTGACACCTGAGAATTCGGGTGGCAGGGTCGCTTTCTGCCCCGGGTTCGTGCCACGATCGCAGGCATGGCTCAAGTCCTGCTTCTGCTTGTCGTCGCACTCACCGTGGGCGCCGTCGTCTTCGGCGTGATGGTGCTGGTCAGCGGGGGTGACCCCGGAATGGCCGGAGTGGAGCCGGACGGACGCGGGCGGCCACTGCCCGGCAGCCGCCCGCTCGTCGAGCAAGATGTCACGAAGGTGACATTCGATGTGGCGCTCCGCGGATACCGGATGGATCAGGTCGACCGCGCGCTCAAGCGGGTGGCGTACGACATCGGTTATAAGGACGAGCTGATCAATGTCTTGGCGGCGGAGGTCGAGGCGCTGCGCGACGGCCGGGTCGAGGACGCCGACGCCCTGCGGGCCGCGCGCCTGGCCGCGTCGAGCGAGCCGGAGCCCTACCCGGAGCCCGAGCTGATCGACGGCACGGTGACCGAGAGCGGCCCGTTGGTCGACGAGCCCGCGGACCAGCCGGCCGATAAGACCGGCACGGCGGACAAGGCCGACAAGACCGAGGAAGCCCAGCAGACGCAGCCGGCGATCGACTTCGACGAGGTGCCCGACGGCCCGTTCGCGCCCTGGCCGGCGGCGTCCGACGAGAAGCCCTCGGCGGAGGCCGAGTCCGACCCGGCCGCAGAGGATTCCGCAGCGGCCGCGACCTCGGCGTCATCTTCGGCGTCATCTTCGGCATCGGCTTCGGACAAGGCGACGGACGACGAGGCCGATCACCCGACCGACGCACCGATGGCCGAGGAGAAGAACGACGACAAGTCGGCCGACTCGGACTCCGACGCCGCCGATCGGGTGGTGACCCGAGGGTGACCTCGGAGGTTCAGCCGCCGACGCCCGGCGAACCGGGCACCGGTGAAGTCACCGCGACCGTCATCGTCGACGCTCCGGCCGAACGAGTCTTCGCCGCGTTCCTCGCCTGGGAACGGCAAGGCGACTGGATCCCGTTCACGACCGTCCGCGTCGTCGAGGGCGACGGCGGCGAAGGCAGCCTGATCCAGGCGATCACGCAGGCCGGCCCGGCGGTGATCAAGGACGAGATGCGGGTGGAGAAGGTCGACGCGCCCTACGAGCTGCGAGTCGTGCACTGCGGCAAGATCCTGCGCGGACCAGGCGTCCTGCGCTGCACCCCGATGGCCGGCGACCGTACGCAAGTCGTCTGGCACGAGTGGTTCCAGCTCCCCGGCGGGGTCGTCGGCAAGGCGGTGTGGCCGCTGCTCTGGCCCGGGTCCAAGGTCGGCTTCAAACGAGCGCTCCGCAAGTTCGCCCGCCTCGTCGAAGCCGGCTCCCTCCCCTGAGCTCACCGTCGATGCGCCAGGATCCGCAGCGCCTCGTCGCGTACGGCGTACGGCTCGCGCATCAGGCGTGCGTAGCTGAACCGGACCACGAGTACGCCCTCAGCGGCGAGCGATGAATCGCGGCGGATGTCCCGCTCACGCTGCGCCTGGTTGCCGTGCCAGGCCGCTCCGTCCAGTTCGAAGTCCACCCGTTCCGCCTCGGCGAACACGTCCAGGTAGTACGTCCGGCCGTCGACGCGTATCGGGGCCTGGCGAACGAACTGCGGCATCCCGGGGCCGGTGAAGATCCGATCGGCTCCCCAGAGTTCGAGCGGACTCCGGCAGCCGTTCATGAGCAGCCTCGCCAGGTGGCGTAGCTGCGCCAATCCCGGCAGCCGAGGCGCGTGAGGCAGTACGCCCAGGATGTGCTCGGCCAGCACAAGCCGGTCGGATACGGCGTTGATCGTCAAGCCGATCCGATCGGCTGGCGGGAGCAACGGCCAGGAATCGACCAGCCCTGTCGCCAGCGTCGTCACCCGGTGACCACGACGTCGCGCCATCGCCGACTCGGGCAGGTCACGGTGATGGACGACCAGGCCCCGAGTGCTCCGGAGGCGGGCCGACGTGGGAACGGTGACATGGATCGGCTCGTGATCCGCCTGCGGTCGAAGGCTGTGAAGGTCCAGCGCGCTCACGTGGCTGATCACCCCGGTGCCTTCGGCGTACGCGAGAGCGGCGCGCAGTCGAAGCTCCCGGTCGACCGATCCGGCGGCGGCCGGCACCCTCAGCGGCCAGGGCTGTGGACAGCTGCGGGATCGGCAATGATCCACAGCCCGAAAAGTGTCGGAACCCGTCCCGGAGGCGACACAGAACGGGATGTGGATCATCGACGCCTCCGTTGTCGATGCCGAGCGTCAGGTGATCTGTCACACCGCGTGGCGGCACGCTCGGTAGGCGCGGTCCCCAGACGTAGCATGGGAGCCATGTCCGCGCCTGCCACGACGCTCGCCGATGCGATCAATGCCGCTCTGGCCACCGTCAACGACCCCGAGATCCGCCGCCCGATCACCGATCTGGGCATGGTGGAGTCCGTCGCCATCGACGGTTCGACCGCGTCGATCGGCATTCTGCTCACCGTGGCGGGTTGCCCGCTGCGCGACAAGCTGCGTGAGGACATCACTGCCGCGGTGACGGGGGTTCCCGGCATCGACGCGGTGCAGATCGCGTTCGGCGTGATGTCGACCGAGCAGCGGCAGAATCTGCAGAAGTCGCTGCGCGGCCCGGGCGCGGCCGAGCCGGTGATCCCGTTCGCGCAGCCCGGCTCCCGGACCCGCGTGTACGCCGTCGCCTCCGGCAAGGGCGGCGTCGGCAAGTCCAGCGTGACGGTGAACCTGGCTGCGGCGCTGGCCGCCAAGGGGCTGAGCGTCGGCGTGATCGACGCTGACATCTACGGCCACTCCGTGCCGCGCATGCTCGGTGCCGACGGCCGCCCGACGCAGGTCGAGGACATGATCATGCCGCCGCAGGCGCACGGCGTGAAGGTCATCTCGATCGGCATGTTCACGGCCGGCAATGCCGCGGTCGTCTGGCGAGGGCCGATGCTGCACCGGGCATTGCAGCAGTTCCTGGCCGACGTCTACTGGGGCGACCTGGACATCCTGCTGCTCGACCTGCCGCCGGGCACCGGTGACGTCGCGATCTCGCTGGCTCAGTTGCTGCCGAACGCCGAGATCCTCGTCGTGACCACGCCGCAGCAGGCCGCCGCCGAGGTCGCGGAGCGGGCCGGGGCGATCGCGCTCCAGACGCACCAGCGTGTCGTCGGCGTCGTCGAGAACATGTCTTACCTGGAGCTGCCGACCGGCGAACGGATGGAGCTGTTCGGCGCGGGTGGCGGTCAGACCGTGGCCGACTCGCTCACCCAGCTCATCGGGGCGGCGGTGCCGTTGCTGGGCCAGATCCCGATTGACACCCGGGTCCGGGAGGGCGGCGACGAGGGCAACCCGGTCGTGCTGGCCGCTCCGGACGCGCCCGCCGCAGCTGCTCTGCAGGCCGTGGCCGACCGCCTCTCCGTACGCAAGGAGTCCCTGCTCGGCAAGCCGCTCGGACTGAGCCCGGCGCGCCGCTGACCAACCGCCTTACACAGACGAGCCCCGGTTCTCACCGGGGCTCGCTGTTTGGCGGGTTGATCATGGTCTTTGCCCCCTCGACACGCCGTCGAGACCACAGTTAACTCCATGATCAACGCGGCGACGCGAGGGGCGTAGCGCGGCCGAGCAGGGGGTGGTCAGGTGGCGTCGGCGAAGCGGTTCGGAGCGGAACCGCCACCCTCACCCGGGCCGGACCCGGAGCCCGAGCCGGACCCGGAGGAGTTGGCCGAGTCGCCGGACTGGATCGGCGTACGGTGATCGAGGCTCGACGCGGTGGACTTGATTTCGTCCCCGATGCCCTGAACGTCCCGCTTCACGTCGTTGAGCAGGCCTTCCAGCGGCTTGCGAAGGTTGGCCTCCTCTTCCTCGCTCAGGATGTGCTTGCGGAGGAAGGTCTTCGGGTTCAGGTCCTCGAGGCTGATGTCGGTGCCGAGTTCCTTGCTGAGGTCGCCGGTCGCATTGCGGGCCATGTTCCGCAGGTTGCGCAGCATGCGTACGCCGTCAGCGATGACGTTCGGCAGCTTCTCGCCGAAGACGATCAACGCGAGCAGGAGGATGACCAGGACCTCCCACGCATCCAGGTTCTCGAACACCCTCGTCGCCTCTCTCGCGGCCGCACGTGCCACCGCGGCCGGGGGCACCGCGCCCTAGGGTAGTCACCCCGAAGCGCTATCGGCGAGCCTACTTCGCGTCGGCGGCGAGCGTCACCGTCACATCTTTGCGTTCGGATCCACGCTGGTAGCGTACGGTGACCGCCGATCCGGGTGGATATTTGCGGACGAGTGCGATCAATTCCACCGGTTCGCCCACGACGTGCCCGTCCAGGGAGATGATCACGTCGCCGTCCTTCAGCCCGGCGTCGGAGGCCGGTCCCGCCGGGTCGACCTGGGCCACGCGTACGCCCCGGAAGGCGTCGTCGAGCCGGGCCCCGATGACGGTGCGCCGGGCCTTGCCGGTGGCGATGATCTCCTCCGCGATGCGCTTGGCCTGGTTAATCGGGATGGCGAAGGCCAGTCCGATGTTCCCGGCCGAGTCGTCGCTGCTCGCCATGGACTTGATCACGGAGTTGATGCCGACGACCTGGCCGGCCCCGTCGAGCAGCGGGCCGCCGGAGTTGCCGTGGTTGATCGCGGCGTCGGTCTGGATGGCCGCGTAATACCTGGTCAGCGTCGGGTCGCCGGCGGCGAGCAGCCGGTCGACCGCGCTGACGATGCCGGAGGTGACGGTGCCGGGCAGGGCCAGCGGCGAACCGACCGCGAGCACCGGGTCACCGACCTGCACGGTCGTCGAGTCGCCGATCTCGAGTGGTTCCAGGCTGCTCTTCGGCACGCGGAGGACGGCGACGTCCGACTCCGGGTCGGAGCCGAGCAGTCGCGCGGCGGTCGAACTGCCGTCGTTGAGCACGACCGACAGGCTCGATCCGCCCGAGACGACGTGGTCGTTGGTGATCACATAAGTCCCGTCACCCACGGCGAATCCCGAGCCCAGCGCGGTTCCGCCGGGGATCTGGGCGCGTACCGTCACGACGCTCGGCAGCACGCGGGCCGCGATCGCCGCGAACGACTGCGGCGGGCGCTGGGCCAGTGCCGCGACAGGCCGGTTCGAGCTGCTCAAGGCCGCGGTCGGCCGCCGGGCCGCGGTCGCGAAACCCACGCCGAGCGCGCCGCCCATCACGCCGGCCACCAGCGCCGCCGCGACCACCAAAGCTGCAATCCAGGCGGTACGCCGAGTGAACCAGCCGCCGTCGGTGACGCGGTCGGCGGAAGGCGCGTCGGTGTGCCCGGGAACGGTCAAGGTCACGGGGGCGGACGGATCCCGCCACGGATCCGAGTCGGCGTTGCTCCACCAGTGGCCGGCGGCCGGTTCGGCCGGGCGTACCGGGGGAGTCGTCCACGTCGCGCTCGTCTCAGGGTCGGACCAAGCCTGGTCCGCCCACATTCCGTCATCGTTGCGGCCCTCGGTCGGCGACCCCGGATCGCCGCTGGCAGCGGCGCGTGCGGCGGTGTCGTCATCGTCGGGCTGGCGCCAGTTCCAGCCGTCGGTCACGAGTCTCAGAATGTCATGGATGAGTAGTTCATGATGATTTTTCGCGAGATCCAGGCTTGTCCGGATCTCGTTGCCTCGAAGCGCCTGATCAACGATCTCCCACTACTATCCACAGGGGAAATCGGGAGGACGAATTGTCAAGGCAGCTCGGGCCGTCGATGGCGGGCGGGCGCGGCGCTGACGGCTACCTTGCCGAGGACGTCGTCCTGCAGACCGCTCGGACGCTCGCCCACGAGCTGGGTCTGGCCCCGATCGCCGCCTCCACCGGCGCGGCGTTGCGGCTGTTCGCCGCGATGGTCAACGCGCGGGCCGTCATCGAGATCGGCACCGGCACCGGGGTGAGTGGACTGTGGCTGCTGCGCGGCATGCGGCCGGACGGCGTGCTGACCACAATCGACACCGACGCCGAGCATCAGCGCTTCGCGCGGCGGGTCTTCCTCGAAGCCGGGTACGCCTCCTCCCGCAGCCGGGTCATCGCGGGCCGGGCGCTGGACGTCCTGCCCCGGTTGACCGACGGCGGGTACGACCTCATGGTCATCGATGGCGACCCGGCCGAGCACGACGCCGGCGTGATCGGGGCGGCCCGGCTGCTGCGCCCGGGCGGTGTGGTGGCGGTCGTCGGCTGTGGTTTCGAGCTGGCCGAGACGGTCCGGGACCGCTCCGACACGTGGCTGCCGGCCCTGCTGCCGACGCCAGACGGCCTCCTGGCCGCCGTACGCCGCTGAGTCGTCAGAGGGACTGGAGGAAGCGCAGCAGGGTGCGTACGCCCCAGCCGGTGGCGCCCTTGGCGAGTTCGCGCTCCGGCTCGTCGGCCCAGGACGGCGACGACATGTCGATGTGCGCCCAGCGGCCGCGCTGCTTGCCGGCGAACTCCCGGAGGAAGAGCCCGGCCGTGATGGTCCCGGCGCCGCCGTCGGAGTGGTTGTAGAGGTCGGCGATCTCGCTGGTCACCATCGAGACGTAGTCGCCGTGGAGCGGCAGTCGCCAGAGCCCTTCACCCGCGCGTCCGGCCGCGGCGAGCAGCGCGTCCGCGAGGTCGTCGTCGTCGGCCATGAGGGCGCCGATGCGGCGGCCGAGGGCGACCCGGTTGGCGCCGGTCAGCGTCGCCACGTCGATGAGGTAGTCGGGCGAGTACTGCTCGACGGCGTACGCCAGGGCGTCGGCGAGCACGATGCGGCCTTCGGCGTCGGTGCTGCGGACCTCGGTGGTCAGCCCGCCGTAGTGCTCGATCACGTCGCCGGGCCGCCAGGCGGATCCGGAGACCATGTTCTCCGCCAACGGCGTCAGCGCCGTCACGCGTACCGGTAGCTGAAGATCGGCCGCCGCGAGGACCGCGCCGGCGACGGCGGCCGCCCCGCCCATGTCCTTGCGCATGAGCAGCATGGCCTCGGCCGGCTTGATGTCGATGCCGCCGGTGTCGAAGGTGATGCCCTTGCCCACGAGGACGATGTGGTGCGTCGCGCCGTCCGGCGCGTAGTCGAGCTGGAGCATGCGCGGACCGCGCGTGGACCCGCCGCCGACCGCGAGGATGCCGTTGAAGCCCTCGTCGCGCAGCCGGTCGACGTCCCAGACCTCGACGCCGACGCCGGCCTGGGCGGCGGCCGCGCCGACCTGGTCCACGAACCACGCCGGGTCCTTGGTCGACGACGGCGTGTTGGTCAGCGTCCGGGCGAACGAGGTGCGCTCGACGACGGCCAGGCCCTGCCGGAGCGCCTCGGCCGCGGCGGACGGGTCCTCGACGAGCAGGGTCACCTCGGCCAGCGGCGGTCGCTTGGCCGGGTTGGCGTGGTACGCGGCCAGCCCGGCGCCCTCGACGAAACCCCTGGTAGCGGCGATCTGATCGGCCGCCGAGGTGAGGTCCACTGTGATGGACGTCGCTTTGGTCGCCGACCGGACGATTTCGGCCCCCGCCGCTCGCCAGCCCGCCTCGTCGCCGGTTCCGATCCCCGCGAAGAAAACGGTCGAGGGTGTCGACAGCGGACGAACGAGTCGTTCGACCCGGCCGGCCTCACCGGTGTGCTCGGCCTGGGTCAGGAACGCTTCGGCCTCCGGAATGTCCCAGCGCCGATCGGCTGCCGGAACGGGGAGAGCGACGACCGTCGCTTCTTCAGTGGGCGCCGCGGCGAGCCGGAAGTCGAGCATGGAGCCCACCCTAGTCGAGAACGCGAACGCGCTGCCGCATCGGTCGGCCAACCGTCGCAGCAGCGCGTTCTGTATTCGTTTGTCGAGTCGATCCGCCGGTGGGCCAGGCCCGAAGACGCGCCGGGAAGGCGGCGCCTCAGCCCACGGCCTCCTTCAGGGCCTCGCCGAGGCGAGTGGCCTCGTCTGGGGTCATTTCGACCACCAGGCGTCCGCCGCCCTCCAGCGGCACCCGCATGACGATGCCCCGGCCCTCTTTGGTGACCTCCAGCGGACCGTCGCCCGTCCGCGGCTTCATCGCCGCCATCTTTGTCTCCCCTCAGACTTCCCACCAGGGGCAGCGGGTCTCCCCGCCGCGCGTCAGCAGTCCAGGAACGCACCGGATGGGTGGACCGGTGCGTGGTCCCGACCAATGATTTTCCCTGATGGCTGCCACGAAGCCCAAACCGGGCCGCCATCGATGTGACAATTGCTAGCCAAAAGGGCCACAAAGTGTAACAATTTGCGGCTATGCAGGCCCGGTCGGCGCTCTTCGATCTCTACGGCGACCACCTCCGATCCCGGGGTGGTCGCGCGCCGGTGGCCGCCCTCGTCCGGTTGCTGGCTCCGGTCGGGATCGCCGCGCCCGCGGTGCGTACCGCTGTCTCCCGTATGGTGCGCCAAGGCTGGCTCGCCGCGACACGCACCCCCGTCGGTCCCGGTTATCAGCTGACCGCGCGGGCCGAGCGCCGCCTCGACGCGGCGGCCGCGCGCATCTACCGGACCAGCCGCGCCGGCTGGGATGGCCGGTTCGACCTGATCACCGTCGCCCTGCCCGCGGATCGGCGGCCCCGGGAGCGGCTACTGTCCGCATTGTCCTTCCTCGGGTACGCCCGCCTCGGCGACGGGGCCTGGGTGGCCGCTCGTCCGTCCCCCGAGATCGAAGCGCTGCTCCAGGACGCCGAGGTGACCTTCGAGCGGTTCTCGGCGAGCCACTCCGGCGGTGTGCCCGGCGCGATGGCGCTCGTCCGCCGAGCCTGGGACCTCGCCGAGATCGCCGCCGAGTACGAGACGTTCGTCGACGACCTCCGTCCGGTCGTCACCGCTGTCAGCGCCCGGACGCCGGACGAGCAGGCGTACGCCGCCCGGTTCCAGCTGGTGCACGCCTGGCGTGGTTTCCTCTTCTCCGATCCGCAGTTGCCCCTGGCCCTGTTGCCCGACGGCTGGGCGGGGACGACGGCGGCCGCCTTCTTCGACCGCCACGCCGCTCGGCTGCGCCCGGCGGCCGACCGCTACGTGACCACCTGCCTGAGTGATGGGAGACCCTGATGGATCCGCTGCTCGTCGAGCGCGCCGCTGGTGTCGTGACGTTGACGATGAACCGCCCGGACGCGATGAACGCGCTGGACGTGCCGTTGAAGGAGGCCCTCCGGGACACCCTCGCGTCGCTGGCCACGGACGCGTCGGTACGCGCGGTGGTGCTGACCGGCGCGGGGACCCGGGCGTTCTGCGTCGGCCAGGATCTCCGTGAGCACGTCGGCTTTCTCAGTAGCGGCGATGAGACTCCGCTGAGGACGGTCGCCGAGCACTACAACCCGATCGCGCTCACGCTCGCCACCCTGCCGGTGCCCGTGATCGCCGCCGTACGCGGTGCGGCCGCCGGAGCGGGGGCGTCGTTGGCGCTGCTCTCGGATTTCCGGATCGGCGGCCCGTCGACGAGCCTGCTGATGGCCTTCGCCAAGGTCGGCCTGGCCGGCGACACCGGGGCGTCCTGGATCCTGCCGCGGCTGGTCGGCCACGCGAAGGCGGTCGAGCTGCTCATGCTCGCCAAGCCGGTACGCGCCGGCGTCGCCCTCGAACTCGGGCTGCTGACCCGGCTGGTCGACGACGACGAAGCCGTCCTCCCTGCCGCCCAGGAGTTGGCCGCCCAGCTGGCCGAGGGGCCGACTCGGGCGTACGCGGCGATCAAGCGGGAACTGGTCGAGGGCGCGGCCGGATCGCTCGCCCAGGCGCTGGCGGTCGAGGCGGAAGCACAGGCCGACTGCGGGTCCACCGCTGATCATCGCGAGGGAACCTTCGCCTTCGTCGAGAAGCGGCCGCCTGCCTATAGTGGGGCGTGAGCAAGAAGTCCTGGCTGGTGAACGTGGCGCTGCCGATCGAGGCCGACTCTGCGGCGGAGGCGGTCGGCGAATACTGGCGCTACGTGGGCGAACTCGGCTCCGCCGAGCTGCCGGCGTACGTGTCGCCGGTCGGAGACGAACTTTCCATGATCCCCTTCGTCGCCGGCGAGGTCGCCAATCTCGACCCGGAAGAGGACGACTGACGGTCTGGACGGGCCTTGCCGGACGTGCGATCATCGATATGAGGTAACTCTTAGGCCGCGCGCCATGCCCCTTGAGGCGCGCGGCTTTCCCCTGCTCACCCCCCCACCCCCCTTCCCCCCCACCCCCTCCCCCCAGCCCCTCCCCCCAGCCCCGTTGATCATGGAGTTAACCGTGGTCTCGACGGCGTGTCAGGGTGGCGAACTCCATGATCAACGCATCGGGGGCGCTGGGAGTGGGCCTCGGGGCGCTAAGAGCGGTCGGTGTCCCATTCGTCGTCGAAGCCCTCGCGGCGGGTCGACCGCAGCTCCTTCTGATGGTGCTTGCGCTCCAGCTGAGTCCGCCGATGCGCCGCCTCGTCCAGCTCCTCGGCCAGTCGCGACAGCTCTGAGCGGAGGAAGTCCCGGGTCGCGACCTCGCCGAGCGCGATCCGCAGCGCCGCGATCTCCCGAGCCAGGTACTCCGTGTCGGCCTTCTGCGCCGCCGCCCGTTGCCGGTCCTGCTCCAGCGACACCCGATCGCGGTCGGCCTGGCGATTCTGCGCGAGCAGGATGAGCGGCGCGGCGTACGAGGCCTGGAGGGACAGGATCAGGGTCAGGAAGGTGAACGTGTAGGGGTCGAACCGCAGGCCGGCCGGGGCCAGCGTGTTCCACAGGATCCACAGCGCGATCACCACGGTCATCCAGACCAGGAACTGCGCCGTGCCCATGAACCGGGCGATCGCCTCCGACCAGCGGCCGAACGCCTCCGGGTCGAAGCGCGGAATGTGCACCCGGCCCGGTTCGCGCGGCTGGTCCAGCCGCCGCCGCTCAGCCATGACGCTCTCGCCAGTCTTCGGGCAGCAGGTGGTCGAGCAGGTCGTCGACGGTGACCGCGCCGAGCAGCCGGTCACCGGCGTCCACGACAGGCATCGCGACCAGGTTGTACGTCGCCATCCGCCGAGTGATGTCGGCCAGCGTCGACTCCGGCTCCAGCGGGTCGATGTCGTTGTCGACGATGCCACCCAGCATGGCGGCCGGCGGCTCCCGGAGCAGCCGCTGGAAGTGCACCATCCCCAGGTAGCGGCCGGTCGGCGTGGCCATCGGCGCCCGGGCGACGAAGACCTGCGCCGCGACGGCCGGGGACACCTGCGGCTCGCGTACGCGGGCCAGGGCCTCCGCCACGGTCGCATCCGGGGTGAGGACCACCGGCTCGGAGGTCATCACCGAACCGGCGGTGCCCTCGGCGTAGATCATGAGGGCGCGGACGGACGCCGACTCGTCCGGCTCCATGAGGTCCAGCAGCACCTGCTGCTCGACCTGGGGCAGCTCGGCCAGCAGGTCGGCGGCGTCGTCCGGGTCCATCTCCTCCAGCACGTCGGCGGCGCGTTCCCGGTCGAGCAGCGCGATGATCTCGACCTGGTCCTGCTCGGGCAGCTCGGCGATGACGTCGGCGAGGCGCTCGTCGTCCAGCGCCTTGGCGACCTCGTTCCGCCGAGGATCGGGCATCTCCTGCAAGGCGTGGGCGAGGTCGGCCGGGCGCATCTTCTCCAGCACCGCCAGCAGCGACTCCGTGCCCTGCTCGGCCACCGGGGTCAGCAGCCCCTGCACCTCGTCCCACTCCACCTGATGGATCTGACCTCGCCGGCTCAACCGGCCGGTCACCTCGCGTACGGCGAGCCGGGTGAGCTTCCACTCGCCGGTCCGGTCCGGTTCCATCGCGACGTCGAGGACGGTCGCCGGCTTGTCCCGGTCCGCGATGGTGACCCGGCGGTCCAGCAGCTCCTCCAGGACCAGCATCTCGCCGGGCCGCTTCTCGAACCGGCGCAGGTTGAGGGTGCCGGTGTTGAGCATGACGCTCTCGTTGTCGATCGAGGTCACCCGCCCGATGGGCAGGAAGATCCGCCGGCGCATGGGCATCTCGGCGACGATGCCGACGACCCGGGGCGGCTGTGAGGTGACCCGGGCCACGGCGTCGCGTACCCGACCCACCAGGTCGCCGTTCGGATCGAAGACGGCGAGGCCGGCGAGCCGGGCGACGTAAACCCTGGTCGTCGTGGCCACCTCAACAGCCTAATCGGACTCCCGGCGCGTTACGCACAAGATCCCCGCCCCGGACCCATGAGGAAATGCACGTGCGGGTGAAGGCCCTGATCAGGCAGGATTGCCCGCCGTGGGATACGTGGATGTGGCCGGTGTCGCGCACACCCTGCCGGACGGCCGGGTGCTGTTCTCCGACGTCTCGTTCCGGGTCGGCGAGGGCGCCAAGGTTGCCCTGGTCGGGCCGAACGGCGCCGGCAAGACGACGCTGCTGCGGATGGTGGCGGGCGACCTGCCGGTGAAGACCGGTGTGGTCAGCCGATTCGGCGGGCTGGGCATCATGCGGCAGTTCATCGGCATGCTCGGCCACGGCCGCGCCGCCGGTGGCGCGCTCGGCGACGACACCGTCCTCGCCGAACTGGCCCTCTCGCTCGCCCCGCCCCTCGTCCGCGACGCGGGCGAACGCCTGGCGAAGGCGGAACGGGAGCTGGCGGCGGCCGAGTCGCGGGGCCGATTCAGTCGCTCCGCCGAGCAGGCGCAACTCCGGTACGCCGACGCGCTGACCGCCTGGGGCGAGTCGGGCGGGTACGAGTTCGAGGTGCTCGCCGACACGGTCAGCACCCTCGTGCTGGACCTTCCGTGGGACCGCACCCGGGACCGCCCGGTGCGTACGCTCAGCGGCGGCCAGCAGAAGCGGTTCGCTCTCGAGCTGCTGCTCCGGGGGCCGGAGGAGGTCCTGCTGCTCGATGAGCCGGACAACTTCCTCGACGTGCCGGCCAAGCGCTGGCTGGAGAAGCGGCTCCGGGAGTCGGAGAAGTCCGTGCTCTACGTGTCGCACGACCGGGAGCTGCTGAATCAGACCGCCGACCGGGTCGTGGCCGTTGAGGGGAACTCCGCCTGGGTGCATCCCGGCGGCTTCGCGAGCTGGCACGACGCCCGGTACGCCCGGCACGAGAAGATGGAGGAGGACCGCCGCCGCTGGGACGAGGAGCACGAGAAGCTCCGCCAGCTGATGCTGATGTACAAGCAGAAGGCGGCGTACAACTCGGACATGGCCTCGCGCTATCAGTCGGCGATGACCCGGCTGCGCAAGTTCGAGGAGGCCGGCGCCCCGCCGCTGCCCCCGAAGGACCAGGAGATCAAGATGCGGCTCTCCGGGGGCCGCACCGGCAAGCGCGCGGTCATCTGTGAGCAGCTGGAGCTGGAGAACCTGACCTTCCCGTTCGACCTGGAACTCTGGTACGGCGACCGGCTCGCCGTGCTGGGCGCGAACGGCACCGGCAAGTCCCACTTCCTGCGGCTGCTGGCCCGGGGCGGGACCGAAGGCATCACGACCAGCGTGGACGGCGGTACGCACGCCCCGGTCGCCCACGGCGGCATGGCTCGGCTCGGTGCACGTGTCCTACCCGGGCACTTCTCGCAGACGCACGATCGGCCGGAACTGTTCGGGCGTACCCTCGTCGACATCTTGTGGCGCGGTGACGAGCATCGCCAGGGGATGGACCGGCACGCGGCCATGCGGGCGCTGGACCGGTACGAGCTGGCCAAGCAGGGCGACCAGAAGTTCGACACGCTGTCCGGCGGGCAGCAGGCGCGGTTCCTGGTGCTGATGCTGGAGCTGTCGGGGGCGACGTTGTTGCTGCTGGACGAGCCGACCGACAACCTCGACCTCGCCAGCGCGGAGGCGCTGCAGGAGGGCCTGGCGAAGTTCGAGGGGACGGTGATCGCCGTGACCCATGACCGGTGGTTCGCGAAGTCCTTCGACCGTTTCGTGGTGTTCCAGGGGGACAACGAGGTGGTCGAGACGCCCGGCCCCGTCTGGGACGTCCGCTGACCCTCGCCCACTTAGCGTTGATCATGGAGTTCGCACCCTCGACACACCGTCGAGACCACAGTTAACTCCATGATCAACGCGTAGAGCGGCGGGGGGGAGGGGGGTGGGGGAGGGGGGCGGGGGGAGGGGGTCGCTGTTACGGCTGTGACGGTCGGCTTGCCTTTCGCCACCGAGCGTGCTTACTCTGCGCGGGACAACCCACGGGAGTCCGGTGCACCGGGCTGAGAGGGGGCTTGGTAGCCCCGACCGTAGAACCTGATCCGGATCATGCCGGCGCAGGGAGGAGTGCAATGCGGGCTACCCGTCCCATCCCTCGGCTCCACGTGGTGACCGACTCGGTCGACATCGCACGGGCGGCCCTTTCCGGTGGCGCGCCACTGATCCAGGTCCGCGTGGAGGACTCGGTCAGCGATCGTGCCCTCTACGACCTCGCGAGCAGGATCGCGCCGTTGTGCGCGGAGCGCGGTGCGATCTGCGTCGTGAACGACCGGCCGCACATCGCGGTCGCCCTGCGTACCGCGGCTGTCCATGTCGGAGCCGACGACCTTCCGGTGCACGCGACGCGTACGGTGCTCGGCGGCAGCGGCCTGATCGGGGCGAGTGCGCGTACTCCTGAACGCGCCCGGCAGGTCATCGCGGAAGGCGCGGACTACCTCGGCTGCGGCCAGGTCAATCCCAGCTTCACCAAGGACGTCGCGACCAACGTCATCGGCCTCGGCGGGCTGATCGCCGTGGTCGGCGCGGCGGCGGGCGTACCGGTCATCGCGATCGGCGGGCTCACCCTGGCGGACGTTCCATCGGTGCTCGCGGCGGGCGCGTACGGGATCGCGGTGATCGGGGCGGTCCGGGACGCGGCCGACCCCGCGTCTGCCACGTCCGCCTTGCTCGCGGCGGTCACCGCCGATCGGCGGCAGATCAGGGATCAGGGTCGAACCACCGGTCGAGATTCGACCGGGAACCCTGATCCAGCGTCTGAGGGGACCCGGCGATGAGGGTCGCGGTGGTGGGCGCCGGTCCGATCGGGCTCGCGTGCGCGTGGCGGCTCGCCCAGCGTGGGCACACGGTCACCGTCCACAGCGACGGCGCGCTGGGCGCCTGGCACGCGGCCGCCGGCATGCTCGCCCCGGTCGCCGAGGCCGCGTTCGGTGAGCACCGCCTCACCGAACTCCTGGTCGCCTCGGTCCGCGCCTGGCCGGCCTTCGCGGCCGAGCTGGGCGACGTCGGCTTCGCCCGGTCCGGCTCGCTGCTGGTCGGCGTCACCCCCGCCGACCAGGCCGAGATCGCTCGCTACCGCTCCTATCAGGACAGTCTCGGGCTTCCCGTCGACGCCCTGTCCGCGGCCGAGGTGCGGCAGCGGGAACCCGCTCTCCAGCCAGGGGTACGCGCAGGGGCGTACACGGAGATCGATGCTCAGGTGGACCCGCGCCGGTTGGTCGAGCGACTGACGTCGGCCGTCGGAGCGGCCGGGGCCGGCACGGCTGGGCAGGTGCGGGACCTGTCGGAGGTGGACGCCGACGTGACCGTGGTCGCGGCCGGCTGCGGCACCGCCGCCCTCACCGGCCTGCCCATCCACCCCGTACGCGGGGAGACCCTGCGGCTGCGGGGCGGCCCGACGCTGACCCACCTGATTTGCGGATACGTCCACGGCCGCCACGTCTACCTGGTGCCGAGGCCGGACGGCGAGCTGGTCGTCGGGGCGACCTCGACGGAGGACACCGATCCCCGCCCGAGCGCCGGGGGCGTGCACGAGCTGCTGAGCGACGCGATCGCCCTGGTGCCCGGCGTACGCGAGGCGGTGTTCGCCGAGGTCACCGTAGGGTTCCGGCCGGCGACGCCGGACAACCTGCCGATCGTCGACGTCGTGCGGCCCGGTCTGGTGGTCGCCGCCGGGCACTACCGCAACGGGATCGCGCTGACGCCGTGGACGGCCGAACGTGTCGTGACCTTGGTGGAGGCGGCCCGGTGATCACGGTCAACGGAACCGAGCGAGAGCTGCCCGGCAGCGTCGCCGAGCTGGTCGCAGTGGTCACGCCGGAGCAAAGAGGGGTGGCCGTCGCGGTCAACGGCGAGGTCGTGCCGCGCGGGGAATGGGCTGCGCACCCCCTCGCCGACGGTGACTCGATAGAGATCCTGAGCGCGGCGCAGGGAGGATGATCATGGACGACCCTCTGCTCCTCGACGGCGGCGAGTACGCCAGTCGCCTCATCCTCGGCACCGGCGGCGCGACCAGCCTCGACGTGCTCGAACGGGCGATCACGGCCGGCGGCGCCGAGATCGTGACCGTGGCGCTCCGCCGCGTCGGTACGCATACCCAGGGCCTGGTCGCCTTGCTCGACCGGCTCGGGCTGCGCATCCTGCCGAACACGGCCGGCTGCTACACGGCGGCCGACGCTGTGCGTACGGCGCGGATGGCCCGCGAGGCGTTCAGCACGAACTGGATCAAGCTCGAAGTCATCGGCGACGAGCGCACCCTCCTGCCGGACGCGGTCGAACTGCTCGCCGCGACGGGAACCCTGGCCGGCGAAGGGTTCGCCGTCTTCGCGTACACCGGGGACGATCCGATCCTGGCGCGGCGGCTCGCGGACGCTGGTGCGACCGCGGTCATGCCGGCCGGATCGCCGATCGGCTCCGGGCTGGGCATCGGCAACCCCTACCACATCGAGCTGATCCGCGAGTTCGTCGAGGTGCCGGTGATTCTCGACGCGGGGATCGGCACCGCCAGCGACGCGGCACTCGCGCTGGAGCTGGGCTGCGACGCGGTCCTGGTGGCCAGCGCGATCACCCGCGCGGCGGACCCGGTCGCGATGGCGGCGGCCATGCGGCACGCGGTCCTCGGCGGCCGGCTCGCGGCCCGCGCCGGTCGCATTCCCCGTCGCCGCGAGGCGTGGCCATCGACCGCGAATATTGGTATAGCCGAATGGTGACTCACTCTTTGTCCGACAACGGATATTCCGCGCAGGCGACGGTGAACGCATGAAGACCCCACCAGTCGCCCTCACCGTCGCCGGCTCCGATCCGGGCGGGGGCGCGGGCATCCAAGCCGACCTCAAGGTCTTCGCCGCCCACGGGTGTTACGGGACGAGCGTCATCACCGCGCTGACCGCGCAGAACACGCTCGGCGTCCAGGACCTCTACCTCATCCCGAGCACCGTCGTGGGTACGCAGCTCGCCGCGGTGCTCGACGACATGCCGGTGGCCGCGGCCAAGGTCGGCATGCTCGCCTCCGCCCAGGCCGCGGCCGAGGTGGCGGCCCGGGCCCGCAACGGGGCGTTCCCTCATCTGGTCATCGATCCCGTGCTGCGTGCCTCGACCGGCCGGAGCCTGGGCGTACGCGCGGCGATCGAACGGCTCCTCCCGTACGCGACGGTGCTGACGCCGAACCGGGAGGAGGCGTCCGCCCTGGTCGGCTGGGAGGTCACCACCGCGGCCGACATGGCGGGCGCGGCCTCGCAGCTCGCCTCGGGGCGAGGCGACGTCACCATCGTGATCACCGGCGGGGACATGCCGGGTGACGACTCCGTCGACGTCGTGTGGACGCAGCACGGGGCGAAGTCGCTGCGTGCCCGGCGGGTGCCGACCCCCAACAACCACGGCACCGGGTGCACCTTCTCCGCCGCGATCACCGCGTTGCTGGCGCACGGCGCCGAAGTGGAGAACGCCATCCGGCTGGCCAAGGAGTACGTCGCCCGCGCGCTCACCGGCGCGGTCGATTGGCGGCTCGGCGCCGGAGCCGGGCCGCTCGATCACTTCGAATGGCGGCGCTGACCGGATCGCCGTCTCGCTACGGAATGGAGGCTTCCGTTGCCCAGTGAAACCCGAAATCTCGCAGTATTACGGGAGAAGGCATATGAGGGTGCGCTTCAGGTGCCCTTCACCCGGTTGACCCTCACCGACGGGTCCACCATCCAGCTCTACGACACCTCGGGGCCCAGCCGCGCTGTGCGTACACAATGGATAGCGGAACGACGGCGGGACGGGCAGCCGACCACCCAGCTGGCCTGCGCGCGGGCCGGGATCGCGACCCCGGAGATGGAGTTCGTCGCGCTCCGTGAGGGCGTGCCGGTCGAGCTGGTACGCGGCGAGGTGGCGGCCGGGCGCGCGGTGATCCCGGCCAACATCCATCATCCCGAACTGGAGCCGATGATCATCGGCTCGGCGTTCCTGGTGAAGGTCAACGCGAACATCGGTACGTCGGCGGTCACCTTCGACCTCGCCGAGGAGGTCGAGAAGATGCGCTGGGCCGCGAAATGGGGCGCGGACACGGTCATGGACCTCTCGACCGGGCCGCGCATCCACGAGACGCGGGAGGCGATCCTGCGCGAATCGCCGGTGCCGATCGGCACGGTCCCGATCTATCAGGCGCTAGAGAAGGTGAACGGCGATCCCACCAGGCTGAGCTGGGAGATCTTCCGGGAGACCGTGATCGAGCAGGCCGAACAGGGCGTCGACTACATGACCGTGCACGCCGGGGTGCTGCTGCGGCACGTGCCGCTGGCCGCCGACCGGGTGACCGGCATCGTGTCCCGGGGCGGCTCGCTCATGGCCGCCTGGTGCCTCGCCCACCACGAGGAGAACTTCCTGTACACGCACTTCGCGGAGCTATGCGAGATCTTCGCGGCGTACGACATCACCTTCTCGCTCGGCGACGGACTCCGGCCGGGCAGCATCGCCGACGCCAACGACGCCGCGCAGCTGGCCGAATTGAAGACCCTCGGGGAGCTGACGCCGATCGCCTGGGAGCACGGCGTACAGGTGATGATCGAAGGGCCGGGACACGTCCCGATGCACAAGATCAAGGAGAACGTCGAGCTGCAGCAGGAGTGGTGCCACTCCGCCCCGTTCTACACTCTCGGTCCACTCACGACGGACATCGCGCCGGCGTACGACCACATCACGAGCGCCATCGGCGCCGCCATGATCGCGATGTACGGCACGGCGATGCTCTGCTACGTCACCCCGAAGGAACACCTCGGGCTGCCCGACCGCGACGACGTCAAGGCCGGGGTGATCGCGTACAAGATCGCGGCGCACGCGGCCGACCTGGCCAAGGGCCATCCCGGCGCACAGGCCCGGGACGACGCGCTGTCCAAGGCCCGCTTCGAATTCCGGTGGGAGGACCAGTTCGAGCTGTCCCTCGACCCGGACACCGCGCGGGCGTACCACGACGAGGAACTCCCCGCGCCCGCCGCGAAGACCGCCCACTTCTGTTCCATGTGCGGGCCGAAGTTCTGCTCGATGCGGATCAGCGCCGACCTCCAAGCCGACCTGCGTGAGTACGCCCAGCAGGGCATGCAGGCCAAGTCGGTAGAGTTCGCGGCGTCCGGCGGGCGCGTCTACCTGCCCGTCGAGCCGGTCGTCCCGGTCGTGCCCGTCGAACCCTAGGCGGCTTTACGCTCCGGTCGCTCCGTCGACACACTCGCGGAGGAGGTCGGCGTGGCCGTTGTGGCGGGCGTACTCCTCGATCATGTGCAGGTAGACCCAGCGCAGGTCGAAAGTCGTGCCCCGGCGGTCGACGAAGGTCTCGTCGAGCGACCGGCCGGTCACCGTCACCCGGGCCGCCTCGACCTCCTCCCGGAACGCCGCGAAATCGGCGGCCGGGTCGGAGTCGACCGATCCGTTGAAGTCGTAATCGGGGTCCTCCTCGGTGCTGAACAAGTCGCCGACGTCGGCCCCGTCGAACTGCCGCCGGAACCACCAGCGTTCGACCTCGGCCATATGGCGTACCAGGCCGAGCAGGCTCAGCGCCGACGGCGGCACCGACTGCGCGCGCAGTTGATCGTCGGTGAGGCCGGCACATTTCATGATCAAAGTGTCGCGATGGAAGTCGAGCCAGGCGTCGAGCTGCGTACGCTCCTCGCCATGTCGAGGTGCCTTCGTGCGGTTCACAAGGGGTGCGGTCACGCCGGAGACGCTACCGTCCGCCCGCCACCCGTTTTCGCCATCGCGCCCGCCGCCTCGCGCCCGCCGCCTCGCGCCCGCCGCCTCGCGCCCGCCGCCTCGCGCTGGGCCGCTGCCGCGCTGCCGGGCGCTGCCGCGTTTAGCGCTGGATCAGGGTTCTAGGTCGAATCTTGGCCCAAGATTCGACCTAGAACCCTGATCCAGCTGGAAAGTTCG
>NZ_JBFBAZ010000117.1:0-25340 GCF_040682475.1 Hamadaea sp. NPDC051192 | reverse complement strand
TGGTAACGCAGGCCGCCGTCGCCGCACAGGTCGGTCGCCACGGTGAAGCAGCCGAACTGCGCCTCCGACGGATGCAGGTTGCCGTCCCAGGTCACCTGGTACCCGCGGATGGTGACGGTGCTGCCGGGGTTCCAGTTGGTGCCGCTCACTTCGATGTGCGTACCCGTGCCGCCACCACCGGGGGTGATGGAGACGGTGGGCGCGCCCAGGATGGTGATCGGCGCGAGGACGGTGTTGACGCCGTCGGAGACCGCGAGGGTACGCGCTCCCGTGGTGGCGTCGGCCGGGACCGTGAGGGTGCCCGACCCAGTGCCGGTGCCACCGGTGGTGCCGCCCGCCGTTCCCTCGCCGGCGCCCTGCCCGGCGGCGTCCTTGAGGGATGCCGTCAGGGTGGCGTTCGGCGCGAGACCGGTGACCGCGTAGGAGACGACTGCGCCTGCGCGGGCGTGGGTCGTGACGGTCTGGCCGGTCACCGAGGTGACGCTGACCGTGCCGTCGAAGACCGTGAAGGGCTCCACGATGGACGTCGCGACGGGGGCCGCCTTGTGGTCGCGGTCGCCCGCGGCCGAGCAGTACGTCGCGGCGGTGGCGTTGGCGAACTTGACCTGCCGCACCGTGGCGGTGACGGCGCCGGCGGGGCCCGCGACGAAGGTTCCCGTCGCGGTGATGGCGCCCAACGGCACGTAGGGGTCCTTCGCCGCCGCCGGATAGGCGGCCAGGTTCAGCGTCGCCGTGCCGGTCTGTGCCCCGGCCAGGGCGACGGTGATCACGACCGGCACGTCACCGGCGTTCAGCGGAGCCGGGCCGTTGGTGGGTCCGGCGGCCGCGGTGAAGGTGACCGTGACGGTCTGCCCGGGCGCCGGCTGGGCCGGCGACAAGGTCAGGCCGAACGTGTCGTCCCAGGTCGTCGGGGATGAGCCCGACCCGGTGTCGCCGAAGTACAGGCGGCAGCCCAGCGAATTCGCCGTCGGGCCGTACGCCTGTGCCGGTGAACCGGACAGGCCGAGCACGGTGACGACGGCGAGACTGCCGGCCAGAACCGCCCACTTCCTTCGCATCGAGCCTCCTTCCTCACTGTTTCGCTAGACGAAACAGTGTTATCTTCAGCGATACGTTTATGAAGTCAGCGAGAGCCGGAGTTGTCAACCGTCTGATCGGCGTTGTTTGCCGGAGCTGACTTTGGAGACCTCGTTTACCAGGAACTTTGCGTACAGCATTTCCCTCATCGAAACATCGTTTCTGTTCTCGAAACAGCTCCGTTCTCGAACGGCGGTGCAGCATGCTCACGGCAACACTCGCCGCCGTCGCGGCGGCCCTCCTGGCCCTAGCGGTCTTCGCCGTCCGGCGGCCGGACACCCCCGCCGCGCCTCGGGCGCTCATCGCGACGCTCTGCGTCACCGTCGCGTACGACGACGCCGTGATCGCCGCCGGCCGGGCGATCGGGACCGGCGACACCCTGCTCGCCCTCAACGCCGCCCGGTTCTGGCTACACAGCCTCGTGACGCCACTCGCCGTCGCCGCCGCAGCCGCCCTCGCGGCATCCCTCGGCGTCGCCGTCCTCGCCCGCACGCCCGGGCGGATCGCCGTCGGCGTCGTCGTCACCGGCCTGATCGCGCTGGGGATGGCGACCGAGGCGTCCAGATTGGACCTGCGTACGCAGTCCGAAGCGGGAACGCTGCGCTATGTCAGCGAGCGCGGCGGGCCGCCACTGGCCGCGATCGCCACCGTCATCGCGGTCATCGCCATCGGCGCAGCCGTCTGGCGTCGCGCCGGCATCCCCTGGCTACTCGTAGGAGCCGTCGTCATGTTCGCCGCCGCAGCGGCGGGCGCGACTCGGTTCTGGATCGGCAACCTCGGCGAACTCGTGCTCCAGGCGGCCTTCGTGGCGACCCTGGCGGCGGCCAACCGCACGGGCGTACGCGTTGTCCGCCAACCGGAGGCTGCCGAAGAAGCGGGCTGACCGGAGTCTCGTCAGGCGAAGCCGACGACGGGATGCGGCAGGTACAGCTCCTCCAGCGCGGTGACCTCGTCGTCGTCCAACCGCAGTTCCAGCGCCGCCACGGCGTCGTCGAGATGCTCCAGCCGGGTCGCACCCACGATGGGGGCGGTCACGGCCGGATGCCGGGCGACCCAGGCGAGGGCGACCTGCGCCCGCGACACACCCCGGGCAGCCGCCGACTCCCCCACGCGCGCCACGATGCGCCGGTCGGCCTCATCCGTCGCGGAATACAGCATGCTCCCGTACGCGTCATCGGCCTGCCGCTCACTGGAAGCGCCCGGATCCCGGGTGAGCCGGCCACGCGCCAGCGGACTCCACGGCAGCACGCCGACGCCCTGATCCGCGCAGAACGGCAGCATCTCGCGCTCCTCCTCGCGATGGATCAGGTTGTAGTGGTTCTGCATCGTGACGAACCGCGTCCAGCCGTGCCGATCGGCCAGGTAGAGCGCCTTGGCGAACTGCCAGGCGTACATCGACGACGCTCCGATGTAGCGCGCCTTGCCCGCCTTGACCACGTCGTGCAACGCTTCCAAGGTCTCCTCGATCGGCGTACGCGGATCCCACCGATGGATCTGGTAGAGATCCACGTAGTCCGTCCCGAGCCGCCGAAGACTGTTGTCGATCTCGGTCAGGATGGCCTTACGGCTCAGCCCGCCGCCGTTCGGGCCAGGGCGCATGACGCCGTGGACCTTCGTCGCGAGGACGATCTCGTCCCGGCGGGCGAAGTCACGCAGGGCACGGCCGACGATCTCCTCGCTGCTGCCGTCGGAGTAGACGTTGGCCGTGTCGAAGAAGTTCACGCCGAGGTCGATCGCGTGCCGGATGAGTGCGCGGCTCGCCTCCTCCGGCAGCGTCCAGGTGTGGGCGCCCCGGTCGGGCTCGCCGAAACTCATGCAGCCCAGGCAGATCCGCGAGACGTCCAGGCCGGTCGGGCCGAGCTTCACATACTCCACGGCGGCTTCCCTCGGCTGGACGGATGATCGAAGTGACGCCGTCGCACTGTACCCGCCGTACCCGTCGAGCGACCGCAGTCGCCGACGGCGTTCCGCATGATCAGGGTCATTTCCCTGTCGCCATGGCAACGTGGAAGTGACCCTGATCAAGAAGTCGCCGCCGGCAAGGGCTGCCCGGCGGAACCAAGGAGACCGACCGGGACTGACTTCACCGTGGATCCGGCCTCAGTCGGACAGGTCGACCTCGAGAACCGCGACCTCGTCCGCGGTGGCCAGCAGCACGGTGGTCGCCATGGAGTCGTCCTCCTCGTCCGGGGGCCACGTCACCGGCAGGAGGCCCGCACAGGCGATGCGTACGTCGCGCCCCATACGGGTCAGGATGACGTCCAGCAGGTCGTCGAGGAGGAACGTCACGAGGTGGTCGGCCGGCACTTCGGGGACCTCGTCGAGGCCGCCGGACTCGTCGTCGAGCAGCTCGATCAGGTGCAGCCGCACCTCGTTGCGCAGGCCGGTCCGAAGATCGGTGGCCGAGATGGGACGAAAGTCTTCCAGGCCGTGCTCATCCGCGTCTTCGCGGTTCTCGGCCCACCAGTGGGCCGCCGTGGTCATCCGGTCGCTGCTCATCCGGTCGCCGCCGCTTCGATCAAGCCGGCCGATCCGGAACCTGAAGGTGACCGGGGTGTTGTTGTTCACCCAGAGCAGGTCGCTCAGCAACGTCATGCCGCAGGCGATCCGAGTACGCAGACCCGCGTCGGGGCCGTCGGCGGCGAGGACGGGCGGCGGCTGGACCTCTGCGGCCGGAGTCAGCGAGGCCCGCAGCGTGCTGCCCCAAGTGTCGCGGTGCAGCAGGTGCAGCGGCTCCGGCAAGCCCGGCCCGGCCTCGGCGACGGTGAGCCGGAGTACATCGGAGAATGGGCCGGCGACCTTGTCGGCGAGGAACCGCACGAGCGCCCGCCCGCGCTGATCGTGCGCCGCGATCACGTCCGAGATCAATGCCACGAGTTCGGCTGCCACCTCCTCGTCGGCGCGGGCCGGCTCGTACGGCCGCCCCGGACCGGTCGACACCCGGCTGGTCAGTACCGCCGCATCCGTGACCTCCGCCAGGTCGCCGACGTCCGCGATCTCCGATAGCGGCAGCGACGCCGGCCACTGTTGATCCTGGCGCGCCTTGGTCCTGCCGGGCACCAATGTGGATGCCCAGCCGGGGGCCTGGTCCGGCGACCACATCGCCAGCAGCCACACCGCCGCGACCAGCACCCACTGTTCGTTCGTCGGCCGGCGGTCGCCCGCCCGCTCCACCGGATCGGGCTGCCGGTGCCAGGCATCGGTGTAGGCCGTGGTCAGATCCATCGGAATACTCTCCATCGCGCTTCACGAGAATTCGCGCCCAAACCTTACGGGTGCCGTCCACCGCGAATCCATCGACCAGGCCCGACAGCTGATCGGACGGCAGCCGGAGCAGGTTAGGCTCGGTCATGATCGTCGTCGTCGTGGATCTCGACGGAACCCTGCTACGCACCGATGCGACCATCTCTACGCGTACCAAAGCAGCCTTCGCGATGACCCGCGCGCAAGGTGCCCGGGTCGTGATCGCGACCGGACGCCCACCTCGTTTCACCCGCGTGCTGGCGGCGGAGGCGGGGCTGAGCGGCGTGGCAGTGTGTGCCAACGGGGCGGTCGTGCTGGACCTGGGCACCGGCGACGTCGAAGTCCTGGCCGCGCTGACGATGCCCGCGGCCGCCGCGGCGGCCAAGGTCGTGGCGGAGACGATGCCGGGCGTCGCGTTCGCGGTGGAGACCGGTGAGTGGGCGGTGACCGGACCGGGGTGGCTGCGTCGGGCCAGCCGCGAGACGGCTCGGCAGGAGGCGAGGAGCCTCGACGATCTCTGGGCGCGCGACGGCAGCTGTGTGAAGCTGCTCGCGTGGACACCGGCCGCGGTGACTGACGCGGTGCTGGATCGCTTGCGGCGCAGGCTTCCCGAGCTGTCGGTCACCTACTCGGGCGCCGCGGGGATGGT
This sequence comes from Hamadaea sp. NPDC051192, assembly GCF_040682475.1. Taxonomy (NCBI): domain Bacteria; kingdom Bacillati; phylum Actinomycetota; class Actinomycetes; order Micromonosporales; family Micromonosporaceae; genus Hamadaea; species Hamadaea sp. NPDC051192. The sequence continues at coordinate 20,371 of NZ_JBFBAZ010000117.1, read as the reverse complement.
GGAGATCGCGGCGGCGGGTGTGTCGAAGGCGGCGGCGGTGGCCCGGCTGTGCGAGCGATGGGGCGCCGTACCAGCCGACGTGGTGGCCTTCGGCGACATGCCGAACGACCTGCCGGTGCTGGAGTGGGCGGGCACCTCGGTGGCGGTGGCGAACGCGCATCCGCTCGTCCTGGAGCGGGCCGGCCGGGTCACCGCGAGCAACGACGACGACGGCGTGGCGATCGTGCTGGAGGAGATGTTCGCGGCGGAGCCGGATGTCGTACCGTCCGCATAGCCTGCACCCGTCAGCGATTCGGCGAAGGAGCGCTTCATGCATCGGCAAGGCGACGTCCTGGTAGTCCCCATCGCCCCGGCGGACCTGCCGCCCGGCCTGATCGACGCGCCCCGCGACCGTCGTCATCGGATGGTGCTCGCGCTCGGCGAGGCGACCGGGCACGCGCACGTGCTGACCGGCGAGCGGGTGGCGTTGCTGAGCCCGCCGGAGGAGCCCGACCGGCTCTACCTGCTGATCGAGGGCTACGGGCGGCTCGTGCACGAGGAGCACGGCCCGATCTCGCTGACGCCGGGCGCCTATCGCGTGGTGCGGCAGCGGGAGTACTTCCCCGGCGCGATCCGGTTCGTGGCCGACTGATGGACGCCTTCGCCCCGGACGCGTTCTCCACTATGGACGACATCGGTTCGGCCGAGCGGGCCGAGAGCTGGCTCGCCGCCGGTCTGTGCGCGGAGCCGGCCGATCGGGCCGCCGCCGAGGCCGGCGTGCGCGCGGCGTACGCCGTCGCCGGGCTGGCCGAGCCCGAACGGATCATCTGGCTCGGTTCGCCGGCGGCCGGCGCGGCGGCGGTCGCGATGCTGTCGACGGGAACCGACGGCGACCCCTACGTCTGGGACTGGCTGGCCGAGCAGGACTGTCTGCCGGGCCGGGTGGAACTCGGCGCGAGCGTCCGGTCGAAGGTGCGGACGGGCCCATGGGCTCGGGCTCGGTCGGCGCTGGTCGCCGAACTCGGCCCGGTCGGCTACGCCCGGCACAGCATGGCCACGACGCGCCGTTGCTGGCAGCAGCTTGCCGACCGGATCGTCACACCCCTGCGGACGCGGCTGACCGAGCAGTTCGCGGCGGACGCCGACGAGGTCGGCGCAGCGGCGCAAGGCGCTCTGCTCGACGCGATCCTCGGCCAGCACGACGCGGCTTGGCTGGCCGCGTACGACGACGACTCCCCCGAGCTGGCCGGGTTGGCCCAGGTCGCCCGGTCGGCGGGCTGGTGGTGGGCGTTCGAGCGGATCGCCGTGCTGACCGAGCGCCCCGACCAGGTGCACCGCGACAACCTGGGCCGGCTGCACCACGCGGGCGGACCGGCGTTGTCCTACCCGGACGGCTTCGGCATGTACGCGTGGCGCGGCATGCCCGTCCCGGACGACGTGGCCGCCCAACTGCCCGATCTGACGGCCGACCGCATCCGGTCCGAGAGCAACGCCGAGGTACGCCGGGTGATGCTCGAATACTTCGGGTTCGACCGCTACCTGAGCGAGTCCGAGGCCACGCGGGTCCAGTCCGACGACTTCGGCGTGCTGTGGCGGCTGGACCTGCCCGGCGACGAGCCGCTCGTGATGGTCGAGGTCGTCAACGCCACGCCGGAGCCGGACGGCACCCGCCGCACCTACTTCCTGCGGGTGCCGCCGACCGTGCGGACCGCCCGCGCCGGGGTGGCCTGGACGTTCGACCTCACCGAGGAGCAGTACGCGCCGCAGCAGCAGACCTGACTTGCGGACCGGGCGCACCCCAGGCCGGCGGCGGACCGGCCGGGATGCGCTCGGCGATCCCCCCGGCGAAGACCTGGTGCAGGCCGAGCCGTTTCAGGTGGACGTAGCCGATGTGGCAGTCGCAGTTGGCGGCCGGGCACGCGCGGGCGGTCAGCGCCGTACGGAAGGAGCCGTCGTACAGGTTGCCGATGGCCTCGGGCAGGAAGTGACAACGCCGGACGAGCCCGTCGCCGTTGACCGAGATCGCGGTCTCACCCGCCCAGCATTCGTGCCCGGCGGACGCGTGCGGGCGGACGCTGTAGCCGAACAGCGGGTCCACCGCCGTCCACCGGGCCTCCTCGTCGGCGGAGTAGACATGCCCGTCGGCGGCGTTGATCCAGAGGTAGGTCTGCGCCGGGAGCGCGTCCCGCACGGCCACCGCCTCGGCGTGGTGCTCGGGCAGCCCGACCATGCCCACCGAGTGCCGGATGCCGTGCCGTCGCAGGGTCGCGCACGCGGCGAGGAACCGGTCTCGGCTCGTCTGGCCGGGGTGGTAGGTGGCCCACAGCGCGAGCCGTTCCGGGTCGGCGTCAGCGGTCCAGGCCAGCCGGCCCGCGAGGTTCGTCTGGATGGCGACCCGTTCGACGTGCGGCAGGTGTGACAGGCGCACGAGGGCTTGCCGGTACCAGGATCTGGTCAGGCCCTCTCCCCAGGGCGTGAACAGCACAGAAAGCGTGTCGCCGTGCGGGTTCGCGACGACCCATTCGACGAACCGGTCGAGCGCTGCCCGATCGTCGCGCAGCTGGGCCGGGGTGTCGCGTCGTTTGGCGAAGGGACAGTAAGGGCAGTCGTAGTTGCAACTGGCCAACGGCCCCCGGTAGAGCATCAGCAGATTCATCGCAGCACCGCCTGCACCATCGCGGCTCGGACGGTGTCGGAGATCAGCCACGGGCCGATCAGGTCGCTGCGGCCGAGCCCCTCCGCCGTGAGTCGGAGAACGCGGCCGTCCCAGGCGGCCCATCCGCGTACCTCGATCGCGGCCAGATGCGGATGATCGGCGACCAGCTCGGTGCCGAACTGCGCCCGGTAGGCGTCCGCGTCGGCGCCGTCTGCCCGCAGCAATGACTTCACCAGCCAGCGCAGACGCTGCTCGGCGCCGTCGAGGGCGAACCCCACCTCGGCGTACGCGAAATCCCCAGCGGGCCGGCGAACGTAGTCGTCGATGATGCCGCGGACTTCCCGGACGCTGACTGCGTAGTCGAAGGAGTAGTGCAACTGCCGGGTGTACGAGCGTGCGCCGCAGCCGAGCCCGACCATGCCGTCGTCCTGGCAGCTGTAGTCCGGCCCGTCCGGGTCAGGCAGCTCCCGGCGACGGAAATGCCGCATGGACAGTTGCCGATAGCCCGCCGCGAGGAGTCGATCCCGGCCCTGCCGGTACAGCCCGAGCCGCTGGCGATCCCAGTCGTCGTCCGGCGCGTCCGGGTCGCCGCGGCGGCCCAGCCCGGTCAGCGGGCGTACGTAGAGGGGGTAGAGGAAGATCTCCTCCGGCTGCCACTGCAGTGCGGTCTCCAGGGAGTATTCCCACGTCCGCGAAGTCTGCCCGGGGATGCCGTAGATGAGATCGAGATTGAGTACCGGGAATCGGGCCGCCCGCAACGCGTCGAGCGCCCGGTCGACTTCGGCCCGATTCTGCGGGCGTCCAGCGGCGTGCGCCTCGGCGTCGAGGAAGCTCTGCACCCCCATGCTCACCCGATGGGTGCCATGCGCGGCGAGCACCGCCAGCCGATCGTCGGTCGCCGTCGCCGGCGAGGTCTCCACCGACAGACCCGCCTCACCGGGACGCAGACCCATCACGTCACGCGTCACGGCGTACAGCTCGTCCAGTTCGGCCGCGGTCAGATAGGTCGGCGTTCCGCCGCCGAAGGCGGCGCGGGCGTACCGGGCCGGTCCGATCGCCGCGGCGACCTGCTCGGCCTGGACCCGCAACTGACGCAGGTAGTCGGTCACCTGCTCGGCCGGCGGCCTCGCCCGGGTGAACAGGTTGCAGAACCCGCACCGCATCTCACAGAACGGCACGTGCACATACAGGAAGAGCCTGTCCCGCGGCTCGTCCTGCCACACCTCCCGCAGCGACGGTCGCGGTTCGAGTCTCCGATAGGCGGTCTTATGCGGGTACGCGTAAAGGTATCCCTGGTATGGCGAACCGTCGAGCACCGTCACCACTCTCCGGGACGCAACGTGAAGTGGGCGTACGGCACGGTCCAGACGACGTCGTGACCGATCCGATGGCCGTGGTGGCCGTCCTCCCCGTACGCCGTCCCATGGTCGGCGCACATGACGACGAAGCACGGCCGGCCCCGTGACGTCAGCAACTCGAACAACCGTGGCATATGACCGTCCACATAGCGCAGTGCGGCCGCGTGGCTGCTGATGCCGTCCTCGGCACAGCCGGGCAGATAGTGCCGGTTCGGCTGGTGCAGAGCCGACACGTTGAGAAAGGTGAACAACGGCCGATCCGGCGTCATCCCGGTCAAGCTGTCCTGGAGCTGGTCGAGTTGGTGCCGCAGCGAATCAGGCTCGGTGACGCCGAACTCCGTACGCCAATGGTCCTCGGCGAACAACCCCGGCAGCACACTGCCCAGCGCGGACCGCCGGTTGAAGAAGCCGACGCCGCCGAGGCACAACGTGTGATAACCGACGGCGGCCAATCCGCCGACCACGTCCGGAGTATCGAACACCCAGGTGCCGTCGGCGGTGGTCTCACTGCCGGGGAACCGCGCCGCGAACAGCCGCGGGTGTGGCCCGGCATCGGTCGGCGTGGGCAGGAACCCGGCGAAGAACGCGTGATGCGCCGCGTAGGTGAAGCTGGCCGGCGAATGCCGTCGCTCCCACGCGCCGCCGGGCAGGACGCCCGTGAGATGCGGCGTCCGGCCCGCCGCGGCCTCGTTCGCGGCCACGTCGTACCGCAACGTGTCCAGCGTGATCAGCGCGATGTCGTGCGAGCCGACCACCGCCGTCATGTCGACCGGATTCACGCCGCCACCCTGGACCCGTGTCCGTGCCTGGCCTCCACGCCGGAGCCGTCCCGCACGCCTGAGTCTCGCGCTCCCGAAGGCGCGGATCGCCCGTCGGAGGACGCCGATCGGGAGGCCGGGGGCACGGCTCGCAACGCTGAAAGCTGCGCGTCGTAGGTGTCTCGGCCGTCGGCCAGCAGGCCCGGCAGCAGATCACCGAACGCGTTCACCTCGGCCACCGCGTGCGACCGCCAGCCGGAGCCGATCATCAGGTCCACCCCGACATGCGGACTCCCGGGAAACGCCGCAGCCACCCGCCGGCACGTTTCCATGGCCGCGTCGTATTCGTCGCCCGCAGCGGCCCGGACCGCCGCCAGATCACCGCGTACGCCGCCGAGGTGCAGGTTGGTCATCGGTGATCTGCTGCTGCGAACCACGACATGGGTCGGCTCCCCCGCGATGACGACCACCCGCAGATCGAGTACGCGCCCGGCCAGGCCCGCCTTGGGGAACCACCGTTCGACGTGCAGCCCGTCGGGCGCCAGCCGATCGACCGTCGCGGCGATCGTCGGCTCGTCCTGATATCGGCGTACGCGAAGCGAGTTGTACATCCGGCCACCGCTCCACTCCACCGAGGTCGTCGCGGCCAACCGCCCCGCACGCCCGAAGTCCACCGCGAGCACCCCGGAGGCCGATGACCCGTGCCGGGGCTTGACGAAGACCCGCCGCCAGCCCACCCCGGCGAGGCGCTCACGAAGATCCGCCCAGTTCGTCGGCGATCCCGGCAACGCCGCCGGAACCGGCACGCCCGCAGCGGAAAGCCGAGCGTGGCAGGCCGCCTTGTCGAACATCGTCGCGACCTCGGCCGGATCGGCCAGCAGCCGCGCTCGCTGGTCGGCCGCGGCGTCGGCGATCCGGCGCACCGCCCGGCAGAACCCGTCGTACCACGCCCGGCCACCGGCAAGCTCACCGTGATCGAGTTCGGTGGTGGCCCCGCGTAGCAGGCGATCCACCTCCGCGTCCTCGCCGGGAGATTCCAGGCGTACCAACGATCCGGGCGTCGGCCGGAGCGGTACGCCCGCCGCCACGTCGCGCCAGGCGACGACCTCCGGAGTGGCGAGCCCGGCGCGCCGAACCGCCGCCGAGAACAGCGCCAGCCGGCGGCTGCCCGGATTGGCGACGACCGTCAGCCGCATCTCACTCGGCGACCGAGACATAGCGCCAAGTGCCGTCCGGCTCATCCGCCTCGGACAGATCCACGTCGACACCGGCCTCGCCCAGTTCGGCGACGATCCGAGCCACCACGGGTTCCGTGAGGTAGTGATGATGCAGATCCAGCCGCCGCAGGTGCGTCAACGGCTGCCCGGCCAGCAACGCGGCTGCCCCGACATCGGTGAGTACGCCCATCGACAGGTCCAGTTCCTCCAGCCGCGCCACGATCGGCGCGGCGGCGACCGCGGCTGCCACCTCGTCGGCCATCTCCGCGTCCTTCAAGCCGAGCGACGTGAGCCGGGGAAGGCGGCCGCCCGCGAGGATCTGGCTCAGATCGTCCACTGTGGCGTCTCCGCCGTAGTTCTCGACACCCAGCCACAGCTCCAAATGGTTGAGCTGAGGGAAGTCGCTGTCCGCGACGGCCCGCACGATTCCGGCGTCCAGCCCGCCCGACTGGAAGGTCAGGCTCCGCAATGCCGTGTGCCGCAACGGTTTGAACGACAAGCCTTCCGCGCCCCGCACCGTGAGCGTCGTCAGCTCCGGGTACGCCTCGAACAACGGCGTGATGTCGGTGTGCTGGATCCAGGAGATCTCGCATTCCTCGAACGTCAGCTCGCCGAGGAACAGCGCCCGCAGCGACGGCAGACTCGTTGCCGCCTCGGCGATCCGCTCGACCGGAGCCGCCGTGTCGTACGCGCTGCCCCAGTTGCCGATGACCAAGGTGGTGACCTGCCCGGCCCACGGTTCGGCGAGCAGGCCCGCCAGCCGCGCCTCGAAGATCTCGCCGCCCTCGTACTCCGGGTCGTCGACGCGCCAGGCGACCAGAGCGGGATCGGCGACCGGACTTCCCTCGGGATACTCGACGATCGGCAGGCCGGCGTACGTCGTGATGTGATCGGAGATTGCCACGGCTGCCTCCAGCTGTCGGTCGTCCCGCAAGTGCACGGACAATAACAGTGGACGCCGACACTCCCCGACCGCGCCGGACCCATCCCGGCGACGCCGTCGCAGCATCTAGCCGATCGCGTCGAGGTCCTGGGCGTAGAACTCGATCGCCCGGCGATACCGCCGCACCCGCTCGTCGCCGCTCGTCTCGGCCAGGAGCCTCAGTAGCAGCGACACCGACTCGCGGGCTTGGCCGACGTTGTACAACGCCATGGCGAGGAAGGTCCGCAACGCCGCGTCATCCGGAAACTCGTCGAGCCCGCGCTGCAAGGTCGCGACCGCGTCCTCATAGCGGCCCAATGCTCGCAGGGTGCTGCCCAGTCCGAGGAACGCGCCGGCCCGATCCTCGGCCGAAAGGCCCGCAGCGGCCAGCGAGCGCTCGTAGAACGCCACCGCCTCGGCTTCCAGGCCGAGCTTGTCATGCGCCCAGGCGGTCTGGTACGCCACCTCGGCATCCTGCGGGTACCGGTCCGACAGCGTCAGGAGAAGTTCGCGCGCCTCCTCGGTCCGATCGCTCTCCCGCAGGCCGACGGCCTGGGCCAGCAGACTGTCTCGATCTTGCGACATCGCTGGATCGTCCCACAGACCGAGTCAAACGGTCCCCCGGACCGCCTCAGACCCAATCGGACCCGCCCCATGGACCCCGTCAGGCTCGGATGAGGGCTTCGACGGGACCCCGCTCAGACCCCGCGGAACGTCCGCCGGTACGCGTCCGGCGGCACCCCGACCGCACGATGGAAGTGACGGCGCAGCGTCGTGGCAGTGCCCAGCCCGGCCGCCTCCGCGATGGCGTCGATGCTGCGGTCGGTGTTCTCCAGCAGCTCCTGCGCTCGGCGGATCCGTTGGTTCGACAGCCAGATCAGCGGCGTCGTGCCGGTCACCGACTTGAACTGGCGGGCGAGGTTGCGGGAGCTCATGTTGGCCTGGCGGGCCAGATCTTCGACGGTGAGCGGCCGGTCGAGGCGGGCCATCGCCCAGGGGAACAGTGTGGCGAGGGGATGGTCCTCCCGGGCGGGGACCGGGGTGGCGACGAACTGGGCTTGCCCGCCGGCTCGGTGCGGCGGCACGACCAGTCGCCGGGCGACCGCGTTGGCGACCGTCGAGCCGTGGTCGCGGCGGATCAGGTGCAGGCACAGGTCGATCGCGGCGGCCTTGCCGGCCGAGGCGAGCACCGTGCCGTTGTCGACGTAGAGCACATCCGGGTCGACGGTCACCTGCGGGTAGCGCGCGGCCAACGCCTCGGTGTGCGCCCAGTGCGTCGTGGCGGTCAGGCCGTCCAGCACTCCGGCGGCGGCCAGCACGAACGCGCCGGTGCACAGCGAGACCATCCGAGCGCCGGCTTGGTGCGCGGCGCGTACGGCGTCGAGTAGGTCGGCCGGCAGTTCCGCGTCGATGTCCTCGACCGAAGGAACGATCACGGTGTCCGCGCGGGCGAGCCGGTCCCAGCCGTCGTCGGGGTCCACCCGGAACCTGCCCGCCCGGACCGGACCGCTACCGCAGATCACCAGGTCGTACCACGGGTCGGCCAGGCCGGACGGGTCGCGGACGAACACCTCGCAGGCCATGGCCAGCTCGAAGTGCAGCATCCCGTCGGTGGCGGCGAGGGCGATCGTGCTCATGTCCGAAACTGTACGGGGGTTGTCGTTCCAGACACTCGTCGGGTCGGCCCGCTGTTGACAGGATCTGCTCAGTCGATCTTTTCGAGACGTTCTCAAGCCTGAGGAGTTCCCATGAGTGCAGGTCAGACCGTGGCGGTGTTCGGTGCGTACGGGCACACCGGGCGGTTCGTGGTGGCGGAGTTGCTGGATCGCGGGTTCGTCCCACTGCTCGTCGGCCGCGACGCCGACAAGCTTCAGGCGATGGCGTACGCGCATCCGGGGCTGGCGTACCGAGTCGCCTCGGCCGACGACCCGGCGGCGCTGGACAAGGCACTGACCGACGCGGTCGCGGTGATCAACACGGCCGGTCCGTTCGCCTCGACGGCGACGGCGGTTATCGAGGCGGCCCTGCGGGCCGGGATGCCGTACGTGGACGTCGCGGCCGAGATCGAGGCCAACGCCGACACGTTCGCGAACTTCGCCGACCGGGCTCGCGAAGCGGACGTCGCGGTCGTCCCGGCGATGGCGTTCTACGGCGGTCTCGGCGACCTGCTCGTCACCCTGGCCATGCGCGACTGGACGACCGCCGACGAAGCCCAGATCGCGTACGGGCTGAGCAGCTGGCACCCGACCGGAGGCACCATCGCCTCCGGCGCCGTGTCCCACGACCGGCGCAACGGTCGGCGCGTCCGGTTCACCGGCGGCCGCCTCGACTACTACGCCGCAGACGGCGACCTGCCGACCGTGGACTGGGACTTCCCCGCTCCCCTGGGCCGGCGCAGCGTCTTCAGCGAGTTCACCATGGCCGACGTCGTCACCGTGCCCAGCCATCTGCCCATCCCCGAGGTACGCACCTACATGACGACGAAGGCGGCCCGGGACCTGGCCGCACCTGACGCGCAGGCGCCCACCGCGGTCGACGACTCCGGCCGGTCGGACCAGACGTTCACCGTCGACGTCGTGGTGCGTACCGGCGACGAGCGACGCCGTGTCGTCGCCGGCGGCCAGGACATCTACGCCGTCAGCGCCCCACTGGCGGTCGAGGCGCTCGACCGGATCCTGACCGGCCGGATCCGCAGGACCGGTGTCGCATCGGCCGGCGAGATCTTCGACGCCGCGGACTTCCTGGACGCCATGTCGGCGTACCTGACCGTCGACGTCCTCTCCTGACCGTCTGCGCCGCGCCCATGCGGAGCCACCTCACCGGATCAGGGTTCTAGGTCGAATCACGGGGCAAGATTCGACCTAGAACCCTGATCCGCCGCCAAAAGCGGCAGCGGCCGGCGCCCGAAGCAGCCAGCGGCCAGCGCCGAAAGCGGGTAGCGGCGTGGGTTACGGGGCGATGATCTTGTCCCCGATGAGGGCGAGGTTCTGGATCGCGGCCAGCCCGTAGAGCGCGGTCGTGTTGGTGGACACCCACGTCGCGGCCTCGGTCGGGTTGAGCGTCGAGGTGACCTCCTTGCTGGTCCACGGCAGCGCGGGCCCGTAGCCGTCGCCGGTGTAGAACTCCTTCCAGGCTCGGGTGGCCAGGTCGTCACGGTTCAGCCGGACGGCCGCGTACGCGGTGAGCCGCGCATGCCCCTGTTTGAGGATGAGGTTGCCGAAGTTCGCCCCGCACTCGGCGGCCTGCTCGGTCTTGGAGGCGTTGAACAATCGGCAGTACTGGAGCCAGGCGTTCTCGAAGCCGGGCACGTCGACCAGGCCGATGACCTCGGCGCAGATCTCGACCTGGCCGAACATGGCGCTCAGGTGCGAGACGCTGACGGTCTTGGCGGTCACCGGCGCGAACCGGCCGGTGTCGAGATCGTAGAGCCCGCTGCCGGTGACGAATCCGTTCGGCATCGCGGCGATCGTCTCCATCGTGCCGAGCAGCTTCGCCTTCGCCAGGTCGGCCTTGGGGCCGTGACGTTCCCACTCGGTCAGCCAGGCGGCGGCCAGGCCGCTCCAGTCGGTGCCGAGCCCGATGGACAGCGCGTGCGGGTCCGGTGTGTACGGCTCGGTGCGGATCTTGCGGAGCGGGTCGAGGACCAGGAACGTGCGATCGGAGTCGACCAGTTGCGACAGCAGGTCACCCGTACGCTCGTCGGCGGTCAGGTAGTAGTAGACGCGGCGGTAGACGGCGGTGCTGATGCGTTGCTGTTTGGCGCTGTCGGCCCAGTGCTGCACCCCGTGCCGGGTGCCGAGCCCGGCCCATTTGCCGAGATGGTAGACGTCGACCTCGCCGGTGTGCCGGGTCATCGCCTCGGCGAACCGGAAGATGTCGGCCCGGCCGGAGCGCAGGAAGGCGTACCAGAGCCAGAGATCGGGCGACAGCTCGGAGTTGTCCCACGCGTAGCCGCCGATGTCGTAGCGCCAGACGAGGCGGTCCTCGTCGAAGGTGTGCATGATGTCGCCGTAGTCCCAGAAGCCGTACCAGTGCCGCTGGTCCACCTGCCGCTGGTAGAAGCCGAACAGGAAGTCCAGGTGGTCTTCGATGACGGCCTTCACCGGGTTCGACCGGTCGACCGGTGCGAACAGGCCGCCGAAGACCTTGCTGGTCACCAGGTGCCCGACCGGGTTGATCAGCTGCGGCGGCGTACGCACCTGGTCGGCGATGTCGGCGAGCCGGTCCGCCGACGGGGTCGCGGCCAGCGCCCAGAAGGTCAGTTCGCTGGTGCGGGCGATGCCGTAGGGCGTGCCGAACGCGGGCTCGTAGTCCTCGTAGGTGATCTCCAGGCCTTGGAGCTGCTCGGGATAGGTGTCCTGGCCCATCCCGTCGTGGTAGAACCGCATGTCCATCGGCTCGGCCTGCGGCGACCACAGCCAGACGGTGACCTCGGCCTCCTCGGTGTGCGCCTGGCGGATGTCGAGCTGGGTGGGGTGCCGCTGCCAGAAGTCGCGCAGACCGAAGGCGAATCCGCCGCTCACCCCGCCGACATAGCCGACGCCCGAGGCCCGGCGGCCCTGGTCGACACCGATCCAGCCGTAGCCCTTCTTCGTGCGCTTCTTCACCGTGAACCCGTCGGCCGACAGCTGGCTCAGGGTGTAATCGCCCCATTCGGGGATGTACTGCAACCGGGTGGTGACCCGTTGGTCCCAAGTGGACGGGTCGGCCAGCTTGGCTCCGGCGACCTGCGCGGCGCGTACGCTCGCGGCCGGGTCGCGCCGCAGGCCGGTGATGCCTTTGACGGCCTCGGTGAGCATGCCGTGCCCGTCGCCGACGAAGCGCACATGCCGGTCGTACGCGGCGTCGCGCATCGGGACCCGGAAGCGTACGCCCAGGCCGGCGATGTAGTCGCGGGAGCCGTCGCGGTCGTAGACGAACGTGTGCATCATGCGGATGTTCTCCGCGCCGGCGTAGAAGTACAGCCGGACGGTGAACGGCAGCCAGGACTTGCCGCGTTCGTTGGTGTGCGTTCCCTCGATCCGCACGACCGCGCGGACCGGCCCGGACTGTTCGACCGTCACGGAGGTGATGTCGCTGTCGAAGCGGTCGCGCGGGGCGGCCTTCTCCTCGTCCTCCTCGATGTGGTCCTGGCGGAGGTTGACGAGTACGCCCTTACGCGCGATCTCGACGTCGCCGCGCCAGATCTGGCTGATCAGCTCCCGGCCGTTCTTGCGGATCCGGGCGCGGATGACGCCGGTGTCGACGTCGAGGTAGCTGTGCTGGTCGGTGACGGTGACAGCGGTCTCCGGGACGGCCGAGGCTCCGGCAGCCAAGGTGTAGGAGTCGGCCGGGGCCGACACAGCAGTGGCGTGGGCGCTCCATTTGAGCGTACCGTCGGGCCAGTAGGCCAGCGGCCAGCTCTGCATCGGCACGGCTCCACCGTCCGCAGTGGACAGCTGGAACGTCTGGTCGCCGGGGACCGCGCCTTGCGGCCACGGCGTACCCCAGGTGGTGGTCGCGGGGGTGCCCGGCGCGCCTTCGAGCCAGGTCAGGTGGACGTCGGGAACGGCGGCGGCGGCGTACGCGGCGGTGGAGACGCCGAGCGGGCCGAGGTCGGGCAGGAAGGTGGTCAGCGGTACGCCGGCCAGGCCGGCTAGGACGGTGCGTCGTCTGATCGGCTCCATGGGTGGTGACCTCCGAATTCAGTTGGGCGTTGGGCTGCGGCGAGCGCGAGCAACTGGATTGCGGCTAGCCCGTACTGAGCGGCGTCGTTGGTGCTCACGAAGGCCGCTTCGTCGACGGGCATGAGCACGGTTGTGCCGGTGATCCGGGTGGTCTTCCATTGCGGTTGGCGTTGCAGCGGGTTGGTGTTGAGCTGATCTCCTTCGTCGAGGGTGAACGTGCGCCAGGCGAGGGCGGCCAGGTCTGGGTCCCCCGTCCGGGCGGCGGCGTACGCGGCCAGGCGGCTGTGCGCCTGGACGAGTGAGACGCCCACCAGCGGCGCGCCGAGTTCGGCGGTCTGCTGCTCGGGCGTGGCGAGGTAGAGCCGGCAGTAGTCGAGCCACGCCCGGTCGAAGCCGGGCCGGTCGAGGTCGAGGCCGAGCAGTTCGGCGACGATCTCGGGCAGCCCGAACATGGCCGACAGGTGCGAGACGCCGAACTCGCCGGCAGCCGGGTCGATCCGCCCGGTACGCAGGTCGAAGCGGGCGTTGCCGGTGAAGAAGCCGTGCGGCAGCGCGCCGATGTCGGCCATCGTGCCCAGCAGCCGATCGCGGGCCTCGGTGTCGCCGTGGCGTTCCCAACGGGTCAGCCAGGCGGCGGCCAGCGATCCCCAGTCGGTGCCCAGCCCGATCGAGAGCGCCGCCGGGTCGGGCGTGTAGTCGTCGGTGCGGATCTTGCGGATCGGGTCGATCGCGAGGAACGTCGTCTCCGGCGTGGTCAGCTCGTCGAGCAGGTCACCCGTACGCTCGTCGGCGGTCAGGTAGTAGTAGAACCGGCGGTAGGCGGCGTTGGAGATGCGCAGCTGTTTGCAGCTGCATCCCCAGTGCTGCACATTGTGCCGGGAGCCCAGGCCCTGCCATCGCCCGAGGTGGTAGACGTCGACCTCGCCGGTGTGGCGGGTCATCGCCTCGGCGAACCGGAAGACGTCGGCCCGCCCGGTACGCAGGAACTGGTACCACAGCCATAGGTCAGGCGACAGCTCCGAGTTGTCCCAGGCGTACCCGCCGATGTCGTAGCGCCAGGTGTGCCGGTCGGGGTCGTAGGCGTGCATGACGTCGCCGTAGTCCCAGAAGCCGTACCAGCGGCGCTGTTCGCGCTGGCCCACGTAGAAGTCGAACAGGAAGTCCAGGCGCTGTTCGATGTCCGGGTGGCGCTTGTCGGGCAGCGCCCAGCTGCCGAACACCTTCGCCGCGAGCAGCCGGTCCGGTGCGGCGGTCAGCAGTCCCGGCGCGTTCATGGCGGCCTGGTCCGCGGCGAGCTCGTCGTGCGACGGGGTGGTCCCGTGCACTCGCAGGCTCAGCTCGTGCGTACGGGCGACGCCGTACGGCGTTCCGAAGCCGGGCTCGTAGTCCTCGTAGGTGATCTCCAGCCCTTGCAACTGGTCGGCGTAGGTGTCCTGGCCCAGTCCGTCGTGCCAGTACCGCAGGTCCATCGCGGGCCCGCTCGGCGACCACAGCCACACGGTCGCCGTCGCGACGTCGGCCGCCGCGTCACGGACGTCCAGCCGGGTCGGGTGCAGCTTCCAGAAGTCGCGCAGGCCGAAGCCGAGCCCGCCGCCGGTCGCGCCGCCGACATAGGCGTACCCGCCGGATCGGGTGCCGGACGGGACGGTGACCCAGGCATGGCCGGGCCGCGTCCGCTTGCGCAGCACGAATCCGTCCGCACTGGACTGGTCGAGGGTGTAGTCGTTCCACGCGGGCACGAAGTCCAGCAACTCGGCGACGCCGGGTTCGATGCCGGTCACCTGGCGTCCGACGATCTGCGCCTGCCGCGCCGCTGCGCCTGGATCACGGCGCAACCCGGTCAGGCCGCGGACCGCCTCGGTAAGGAACCCTTCGGCTCCGGCAACGCGGACGTGCCGATCGTGCAGCGGGTCCCGCATCACGACGTCGGCGGTCAGCCCGAGCCCGGCCAGGAAGTCGCGCTCGGGATCGCCGTCCCAAACGAACGTGTGCATCACGCGTACGTCGCTCTGACCGGCGTAGAAGTAGAGCCGGAGGTGGAACGGCAGCCAGTCGCCGTGCCGCCCGTCCAGGCGCACGACCGCGCGTATCGGACCGTCCTGCTCGACCGTGATCGTCTCGACCGTGCCGGTGGTCCGCGTCCGCTCGCGGCCGCCGTCGTCGTCCGGGCCGTCCTGCCGCAGGCTCACCGTGCGGACGTCGCGGACGATCTCGCGGCCGTCGTGCTCGATCGACGCGATCACCGCCGGCGCGCGCAGGGTCCAGGTCACCGCGCCGGTGCGGACCAGCACCTCGTCGCCGGTCCGCGTCACGGTCACCGGCTCCGCGGGCAGGCTCGGCTCCACTCCAGGCATCAACTCGTACGCCGAAAGGGGCGGACCGGCCGGGGAGATCGCGTGGGCAGTCCACTTGATCGAGCCGTCCGGCCAGGTGGCGGTGGTCCAGCTCTGCAGCGGGGTGCCGTCCGCCAGCGCGAACGGGGTTCCGGCCGCAACTGTGCCGCGCGGCCAGGGCACGCCCCACGTGGTCCCGCGACCGGTCGGCCCGTCGAGCCAGCGCACCGTCGTGGCGGCCGTCATTCCTTGACCGATCCGATCAGGACGCCCTTGGCGAAGTGCTTCTGCAGGAACGGATACACCAGCAGGATGGGCAGCGTCGCCAGCACGATGATGGCGAACTTGACGCCCTGCTGCGGGAAGAACGCGCCTTCCAGCGCGTTGAGGGCGTTCTCCGAGTCCGCGTTCGCCGCGGTGAGCTGCCGGACCAGCACCTGGACCGTCCATTTGCGCTCGTCGTCGATGTAGAGCAGCGGCGACATGTAGTCGTTCCAGATGCCGACCGCGTAGAACAGCGAGAACGTCGCGATCACGGGTTTGGACAGCGGCAGCACGATCCGCCAGAACACCCCGAGTTCGTTGCAGCCGTCGATACGCGCGGCCTCCTCCAGCGCCTCCGGCAGCTCCTGGAAGAAGCTCTTGACGATGAGGAGGTAGAACGGGTTGATCGCCAGCGGCAGGATCAGCGCCCAGTAGCTGTCGAGCAGGCCCAGGTCGCGGACGACGAGGTAGGTGGGGATCATGCCGCCGCTGAACACGAGGGTGAACACGACCAGGTTGATGGCCATGGTCCGGCCCGGCAGCGCGCGCTTCGACAGCGGGTACGCCATCGTCAGCGTGAGCCCGACCTGGACGACGGTGCCGACCGCCGTGACGCAGATCGTCGTGAGCAGGGCGCGCAGGAACGTCCCGCTGGCGAAGATGTAGTCGTAGCCGTCGGTGACGAACTTCTGCGGCCACAGGAAGAACGGCCGGGAGTCGATCTCCGCCTCGGTGGCGAACGACCCGGCCACCACGTAGAGCAGCGGCAGCACGGTGATGGCCGCCAGCGCGAGCAGGACGACGACGTTGAGGACGTCGAAGACCCGGCTGCCGGCCGATTCGTGGTGCCGGACCCCGCGGCGACGCTGGGCCGCCGGACCGGCGACGTTGTCGATTGCCATGATCGGCGTCCCCTCAGTACAGGCCGCGCTGGCCGAGACGTTTGGCCAGCCAGTTCGAGCCGGCGATCAGCAGTACGCCGATGGCGCCCTTGAACAGGCCGACGGCCGTGGAATAGCTGTACGCGCCCTGCGTGATGCCGATGTAGTAGACGTACGTGTCGAACACGTCGGACACCGACCGGTTCAGCGAGGTGGTCATGAGCCAGATCTGCTCGAACCCGGAGTCCAGCAGGTGGCCGGAGGTCAGGATGGCCATCACGACGATCGCGGGCCGGATGGCCGGCAGCGTGATGTGCCACAGCTGCCGCCAGCGCCCGGCGCCGTCGACCCGGGCGGCCTCGTACAGCTGGGTGTCGACGCCCGCCAGCGCGGCCAGGTAGATGATCGTGCCCCAGCCGGTCTGCTTCCACAGCAGTTGCAGCACGATGATCGGCCGGAACCAGGTCTCCTGCGCCACGTAGTCGACCTGTTCGCCGCCCACGAGGGTGTGGATGAAATTGGCCAGGACTCCGAAGTCGACGGAGAACAGCAGGTAGGTCAGCGACGCCACGATCGTCCACGACAGGAAGTGCGGGATGTAGATCAGCGACTGGATCGATCGCTTGACCAGCACCGTACGCAGCTCGTTGAGCATCAGCGCGACCACGATGGGCGCGGGGAAGACGAACACGATCGTCAGCAGCGCCAGCATCAGGGTGTTGAGCATCAGCCGGCCGAAGTCGGGACCGGCGAACAGCGTCTGGAACTGCTTGAACCCCACCCACGGGCTGCCCGAGTAGCCCAGGAACGGCAGGTATTCCTTGAACGCGATGTGCAGGCCGTACATCGGCCAGTACTTGAAGACCAGGAAGTACACCACGCCGGGCAGCAGCATGACGTACAGCCAGCGATGCCGCAGCGCCGACGCGAGTACGCGGCCGGGCGCCCGGCGAGCGGCGCGGCCGGACGGCGGCCGGCTGGTCTTCGGAGTCTCCGGTGTCACACCGGGGACGAGGTCGGTGGCCAACGCCGCCTCCCATCGAGGGGTGGGGAGGGCCCGGCCAGGTCGGCCGGGCCCTCCGTGACGGTCACTTGAGCTTTGCCACCAGGTCGTTGGTCTCCTGGGCGACCTGGGTGCCACCGCTGTCGTACCAGCGCTTGATCTCGGCCTTGAGCTGGTCCTCGGTGATCGCGCCGGACAGGTACTTGATCCGGGCGTCCGGGATGATCAGGTTGAGCGTCGCACCCTTCTGCACCAGGGTCGGCGAGATGACCGCCAGGGCTGGGTTGTGCACCGCCGTCTTGAGGTCCTCGGTCATCAGCGTGGCGCGCAGGTCATAGAGCTTCTGCGACACCTGGTCCCCGTACGCCGGCGCGAACTGCCCGACCCCGACACTGGCCCGGGTGCCGAGCTGGATGAACGCCTTGTCCACATCGTTCTGGATGATCTTGACAGCCGGGTCGTCCTGGTTGATCGGGACCGCCTTGCCGTTGTCGACCTTGTAGTTGCGGCCCTCGATGCCGTTGCTGAGCAGGGCCGAGCCCTCCTTGGACTCCAGCTTGTCCAGCACCGTCAGCAGTTCGTCGAGCTGCTTGTCGGTGCGTACGCGCTGCTTGGAGATGGCCAGCACGTTGTTGTAGCCGGTGAACGGGGCGGAGAACTTCTGGCCGTCCGACCGCTTCAGGTTGCCCACCATGACGACCTTGTCGATGTCGTTCGGGGTCTTCTGCTTGAACAGGTCGATCAGCTGGTTCGCCCGGACGTTGACGTCGATGATGATGCCGCCCTTGCCCTGGACGAACGGGTCGTTCCAGTTGGCACTGTCCAGGGTGGCGAAATCCTTGTTGACCAGGCCCTCGCCGATCCACTTCTTCAGCTCGCGGTTGGCCTGGAGGAACTCGTCGGTGTCGAAGCCCGGCACGAGCTTGCCGTTGCGCTCACCCCAGCCGTTGGGCGCGCCGAACCAGGTCTCCATCACGTCGTACGGGCTGGAGCTGGCGTAGCCGCCGGGCCACTTCGGAATGATCAGGCCGTAGGTGTCCTTCTTGCCGTTGCCGTCGGGGTCCTGCTCGGTGAACGCCTTGGCGATCTTGTACAGGTCGTCCACCGACTGCGGCTCGGTCAGGCCGACCTTGGCCAGCCAGTCCTTGCGGATGACCACGGCCGAGCGCAGCAGCGGCCGGATCCGGTAGACGCCGTAGACCTTGCCGTTGACCGAGGAGTTGCGCTCGGTCTGCGCGTCGGCGGCCTTGAGGTTCGGGTACTTGTCGAGCTTGCCGGTCAGGTCCCAGAACGCGCCGGCCTCGGCGGCCTTGACGAACGTCGGGGCCTTCTCGTCGACCACCATCACGTCGGGGATCTTGTTGGACGCCAGCACGACGTTGGTCTTGTCGTTGTAGTCCGCGTTGGGCACCCAGCTGATGTCGAGCTTCTTGCCGATCAGCTTCTCGACGGCCTTCTGCAGCTCCCCGTTCTGATCCGGGGCGGTGCCGAACAGGCGGGTCATCATGCTGATCGTGTCGAGCGATGTCTGCTCCGGTTCGTCGCCGCACGCGGCGACGCCGAGGACGCCGGCGAGTGCGAGCCCGGCCGCCAGCAGCCGGCGACGCAGGGTCGGTGTCGTCATGAGAGTCCTTTCGATTGAAGACGCGCCTCGTTCTCCGCGAAGAAGCGGAGGCAGAGCCAGGTGTCGAGCTGGATCCAGCCGCCGATCGCCACGACCGCCAGGAAGGGGTAGGCCTGGACCGCGTAGACGAATGCCGCGAGGAGCAGCAGCAGCAACGCCGACGCGGCCGGACGGGTGAGGGCGAACAGCGACGCCTTGGGCAGATAGGCGAAGGTGCGCAGGTCGTAGTGGGCGGCCATGGGCAGCAGGTACGCCGTCACCACCAGCAGTGCCACGAGGGCTACGCCGGTGATCGCCCGGGCGGTGGCTCCCGCCGGACCCATGGTCGCGAAGTAGAAGTAGTTGGTGAGGAGCAACAACACGGCTCCGGCCAGCGGGAGAACCACGAGGGATCCCCGGCCGAACTCCCGGCGGAACTGCGCCGCGAACGCGGGCCAGATCTGAAACGATTCATTGCGAGCGTGCCGACGAGCCACCGCGTACGCGGCGAGCGTCGCCGGGCCGGCCCCGAGCACCACGCCACCGATCAGCGTGAACACCAGCCAGCACAGGCTGAGCTGGAAGGCCCAGAACACTTCGTCGGCAGCCTCGTAGAGCCTGACCGACCAGGCAGGCGAGGTCATCGCGACCACCGATCGGATGGGGCGAGACCACGGGGAAGAACTCGTCGCTGCACCGGCGCCTGCCTTGCTACGAGGAGGTTACGGGGGAACTACTGGGGAAAAGGTAGCGTGACGTTAGCTTTGAATCGTCTCAATGTCAACGTCCATATTGGATGCTCAAAATCGGGCGGAAAAGCACAGCGAGGCCCCCGCGCCGGACCGAAGACCGAGCGCGAGAGCCTCGCCCACAAGCAGGTGCCTACTGGTCTACGTGGCGGTGATGGTGAGGTTGTTGGTCACGAAGTCCTTGCCGCCCGACGACGACGTGATCTCGTAGCCGAACTGGACGTTGCCGATCGTGACGTCACCGAACCAGCCCCGGTTCTTGATCCAAGTGCAGATCGCCTTGATGTCCACCGTCCCCGACGACGTGTTGCTCGTCCGGACGAAGGAGTACACCTGGTTGGAGCCGTTGGAGCCGCGGTAGACGTTCCACGAGTGGCCGCCGACGCTGACCGACGTCTGCAAGGTGCCGAGCGGGCCGACCGCGCCGTACTTGTTCATCCACAGCATGATCTCGTGCGCGTTGTCGCTCGACCACACGTCGTACGCGCTGGTGAAGGCGACGCCGCTGGTCGGCACGGTGAGGTTGAACGAGCTGCTGAGCGTGCCCAGCGCGCTGACCTTCTTGCCGGACCACTTGGTCGAGTTCGGGTACGCCTTGATCCCACCGGTGTTCGGGTGGTTGGCCCAGACTCCCCAGTTCGTGGCGGAGTTGGCCCAGATCGTCTGCGGGCCGTAACCGCTGCCCCAGACGTTGTTGTAGAGCGTGTAGCCGCCGTTGGACCAGGTGCCCCAGCGATCGGTCGAGTACCACACGGCTGCCTGCGCCGGGGTCGACACCAGGCCGACCAGCACGAGTGCGAGCAACGCCGCGCCCAGGCTCAGGCGCGCGGATCGAAGCATGACGGAACCTCCTTGATGACACATAGGAATATGTCACCGCGCGGTGCCCGTCACATTAGTTGTGACCCCAAACTAAGTCAAGCCCGGTCATGGATGCGCTGGATCAGGGTTCCGGGTCGAATCTTGAGGCAAGATTCGACCC
>NZ_JBFBAZ010000116.1:0-25347 GCF_040682475.1 Hamadaea sp. NPDC051192 | reverse complement strand
GAACGCGCCCTGCTCCCGTGCCGACATCGCCGCGGCGACCGGCCTCAACAAAGCCACCGTCTCCAGCCTCGTCGCCGACCTCGGTGAAGTCGCCGAGCGGCATCGGCGCGCCGGTGAGGACGGCCAGGCGGTCGTTCGGCAGCCCGAGGGCCGTCATCTGGCCCTCCAGCTCGGCGGCGAAGTCCAGCAGGGACTTCAGGTGAACCTCGAACGACTCCGTCATGGCGTCCTACTCGAACTGGGAGGCGAACTTCGCCTCATTGGCCTGCTGGTCCTGACCGGCCTGGCCCAACGCCGAGCCGAGCCGGTCGATGTCGGCGAACAGCTCCTGAGCCGCCCGCTGGAGCCGAGTCCAGTACTCCTGGTACTTCTCGGCTGCCTGGCTGCCGGACTGCACCCAGGTGTCGCGCAGCGGACCGGCTTTGCTGTTCGCGTCGTCGATCTGCTGGTTGAACGTGGCGGCCTTGGCCCGCAGCGCCGCGGCGAGGTCCGACATCGCCTGGAAGTTGACGCTGACCACGTAATCCGACATCGTCTCCTCCTTCAGTTCCCGCGCAGCCGGTCGTACGCGCCGCCGGCCGCGCTCGTCAGCGACTGGGCGACGCTGTCGTCGGTCTCGGTGTAGGCGGTCTGCGTGCTGTTGACCACCGACGACAGGTCGGACAGCAGTTGCACCAGCTTCTTCAGATCGCCGTCGAGCCCTTCCACGGCCCGGTCGAGCGCCTGCGCCTGGCGACCGGCGTACTTGGTCGCCCGGAGCGCGTCGACGTCGCCCAGCATCTGCTGGATCGTGCTGCGAGCCTGGTCGGAACTGTCGTCGTAGGCGCGGACGGCCGCTGCCGCGGCCGCGGTGTCGAGTTGGAACCCGGGTCCCGTCACCGCGCCACCTCCCTTCTAGTCGAAAGCATTTCTCTGGTCGGGGTTTGACCCCCTGACGCCATTGAAGCCGGGGTGGAGTCCCTGGTGAACGGCACAAGTGCGGAGCGGCGGCCCGGCAAAAGTGCCCATCGCGCTACCCGGTGGGCTCGATCCAGGCGAGCTGGACGAGCGACGGCGCGGCCCGGCGTGTGACGAGCCGGCCCCGCCCGGGCGGCAACGGTCCCGGCTTGACCGGGCCGAGCAGCGGTCCCTCGTCCTTCGACCCCGACAGCACCAGGCCCGGCGTCGCCAGATCCCGCAGTCGTTGCAGGATCGGCTCGAACAACGCCCGGGAGGCGCCGCCGCTGCGGCGGGTCAGGATCAGGTGCAGGCCGATGTCCTTGGCCTGGGCCAGCAACGGGGCCAGCGGGGCGAGCGGGTTCCCGGCCGGCGTCACGACGAGGTCGTAGTCGTCGACGAGCACGAACAGCTCCGGGCCGGTCCACCAGGACCGGTCGCGCAGTTGCTGCGGAGTGATCTCCGGTCCGGGCAGCCGTTCGCGCATCGCGCGTTCGACCTGGGCCACCGCCGCCGCGACCGCCTGATCGGAGCCGCAGTACTCCAGGAGGTAGTCGGCGGCGACCGCGTCCAGCAGGCTACGGCGGTAGTCGACGACGAGGACGGCGGCCTGGTCCGGCTTGTACTGAGCCTGGATGCCGGCGGCGAGCAGCCGCAACAGCCCGGTCTTGCCCGACTCCGTGTCGCCGAACGCGAGGAAGTGCGGGTCGGCGGCGAAGTCGGCGTACACGGGGGCGAGGTCGGCCTCGGCGATGCCGAGCGGCACCCGGCCACTGCCCGGCTGAACCGCCGGGCCCGCGTCGGACAGCAGGGCGGTGATCGGCAACAGTTGGGGCAGCAGCCGGAGTTTGGGCGCGCTCGGCCCGGTCCAGCCACCGCCGACCTTCGCGACGAGATCGGCCACGCCGTCGGCGAGGTCGTCGGTGGTCGACCGGCCGTCGATCCGGGGCAGGGCGCCGAGGAAGGCCAGTTTGTCCGCCGTCAACCCCCGCCCCGGTACGCCCACCGGCACGTTGGCTGCGGCCCGCCGATCGACGACCGAATCGGCGGGGTCGCCGAGCCGCAGCTCGACCTGGGTGCCGATGAGGTCGCGCAGGGCCGGGCGGATCTCGGTCCAGCGGTTGGCCGCCAGCACGACGTGGATGCCGTAGCCGAGGCCGCGGGCGGCCAGCGTACCGACCTGTTCTTCCAGCTCCTCGAACTCCTGGCGCAGCGTCAGCCAGCCGTCGACGACGAGGAACACGTCGCCGAACACGCGCCCGTCGGCGGGCGGCGGAGGCTGTCGGCGGAACGCGGCCATCGAGTCGATCCCGCGTTCGCTGAAGATCCGCTCCCGTTCGGCGAGCAGCCCCGTCAGCTCGGCGAGCGTACGCCGGCAACTCTCGACGTCCAGGCGCCCGGCGTACCCGCTGATGTGCGGTAGGCCGGACAGGCCCGTGAGTGTCCCGCCGCCGAAGTCCAGGAGGTAGACCTGGACCTCGACCGGGGTGTGGGTGAGCGCGAGCAGCGCGACCAGCGTGCGCAGCAGCGTGCTCTTGCCGCTCTGCGGCCCGCCCACGACGACGGCGTGCCCGGCGGATCCGGACAGGTCGATCCACAGTAGATCGCGGCGTTGCTCGAACGGTTTGTCCACGATGGCGATCGGCACGGTGAGGCGGCCGTTGCCGGGCCAGCTCGGCAGGCAGAGGCCACGGTCGGGCGTCACGGTCAGGCCGGGTAGCAGCTGGTCCGCGGTGGCCGGATCGGCGAGCGGCGGCAGCCAGATCTGGTGGGCCGCCGGGCCGCTGCCGGTCAGCCGAGACAGCATCGCGTCCATGACGGTCTCGCCGGTGTCCGGTTGCGGGGCGATCGCGGGGGCGGCGTCCTCGGGCGTGGCCTCGGCCGGTGTGGGAATCAACGGGAACGGCATCGCCCGGTGGCGGAACGGCGCGGGCTGGGTCGCATGGAATCGTCGCGCGGGAAGCGGTCCGGACACATAGGAACTCTTGAACCGCAGCAGCGTCGCGGTGTCCGTCCGCAGGTACGCCGAACCCGGGATCGGCGGCAGCTCGTACGCGTCGGGCACCCCGAGCACGGCTCGGCTGGCGGCCGAGGAGAAGGTCCGCAACGCGATGCGGTAGCTCAGATGGGTGTCGATCCCCCGCAGCCGGCCCTCGTCGAGGTTCTGCGAGGCGAGCAGCATGTGCATGGCGACGCTGCGGCCGAGGCGGCCGATCATGCCGAACAGCTCGGCGAACTCGGGGCGGCTGGTCAGCAGCTCGCTGAACTCGTCGATGATGATCATCAGGGACGGCAGGGGTGCGAGGTCCGCCCCGGCCAGCCGGGCGCGTTCGTAGTCCTTCACCGCCGCGAAGTTGCCCGCCGACCGGAGCAGCTCCTGGCGGCGTACCATCTCGCCGCGCAGCGCGTCGCCCATGCGGTCGACCATGGTGAGGTCGTCGGACAGGTTGGTGATGACGGCACAGGTGTGCGGCAGATCCGTCATCCCGGCGAAGGTCGCGCCGCCCTTGAAGTCGATCAGGGCGAGGTTCAGCACCTCCGACGAGTGCGTCACCGCGAGCCCGGTGACCAGCGTACGCAGCAGCTCGCTCTTGCCCGAACCGGTCGCCCCGATGACGAGCCCGTGCGGGCCCATGCCGCCTTCGGCGGACTCCTTGAGGTCCAGGTCCAGCGGGCGGCCCGCGGGGTCGACGCCGATCGGCACGCGCAACCGGTCCCGAGCCGGGCGGGGGCGCCAGGTGACGGCCGGGTCGACGGCGCGGGGATCGGCGATCCCGAGCAGGTCGGCCAGACCGGGTGCGGCCCCGGTGTTCAGGTCCGGCAGCGGTTGCACCGTCGGGCTGAGCGACGTCAGCTGCCGCGCGAGGAACTCCGCCGGTGCCTCGTCGAGCCGATCGGGGCGGCCGATCGGGCGCACCCCTTCTGGCGTACGCATCCCGATCCGGTCGCCGTCGACGAGCAGGCTCAGGGTGGCGCCGTCCGGTTCGCCGGGCCAGCCGCCGACGTCGAGCACGGTCACTCCGGCGACCTCGGTGACCTCGCCCGGCACCGGCACTCCGTCCACGATGTACACGACGTGCGGGTCGGCTTCGGCGTACGCCGAGAACGCCGGGCGGCTGTCGAGGTCGAGCAGCTCGACGAGCGGTTCGGCGGCCGGGCCGACGAGCCGGACCGGACCGGCGGCGTCCATCCGCCCGCCGTCGCAGGCGTGCGGCAGCCACTTGAGCCACTCCCACGACCGCTGCCGATCGGCGCCGGCCTGGCAGGCGATCCGCAGCGCGCCCGGCGGATGGAAGATCGCCAGTTGACCCAGGATCGCCCGGGCCAGGCCGAGCACCTCGGGCCGCTCGCCTTCGACGGTGATCCGGGAGAACGACCGGACCGAGACCGCGACCGGCAACGCGCTGACCGTGCCGAAGGTGCGGATGAAGGTCCGCAGGGCGCTGGAGCTCACCGGGTCGAGGTCTTCCACCGGGGCCGTCTGCGGCGGGCGCAGCGGCGTCGCCAGCAGCTGCGGTCCGGTGCCGATCCGGACCTGCCCGAACTCCGGGTCGCCCGCCGAACGCTGCCACATGCGGGCGGTGCCGGCCAGGCTCCACAGGTCCCGCGGCGGCGGCAACCGGTCGATCATCGCCTCGCTCTGCCGCGCAGCGGCCGACTGCACCTGCCGCCGCAGGTTGGCGAGGTAGCGCAGGTAGTCGCGGCGTTCGACGTCGAGCTGCCGTCGCTTCTGCGCACCGGACCGGGTGAGCGTCAGGACGAGCATCCCGGCCGTGGACGCCGCGAACAGGCCGCCGAACAGCCACGACATCGTGGTGTTGGACCGGCCCAGGTTGACCAGGGTCATCGCGCCCATGCCGAGCATGAGCGGCACCATCACCAGTAGCTGGGTGAACGAGGCCGAGCCGCCCTCGCGGGGCAGCAGCGGCGGTGGCTGCAACTGGACCTCGTCGAATCCTTCGGGGTTCATCAGGCTCATCGCCTCATGAAACCGCTCCGGCGCGGCCGTTCCTTGGACACTTATGCGGACAACCGCATGGGCATTTCTGCCGTTCTGGACGCCCCGGTGGCGTTCCTACGCTGGCCGCATGAGGTACGTCGGGTATCAAGCGGAGCACGACGCGGTGCGGGCCGAGACGGGCGCCATCGCGGGCGAGCTGCTGCGTGCGTACGAGGCGTTGCGGTCGCTGCGCAACCTGAGCGTGCCCAGTGCCGGGCTCGCCGGGATCGTCGCGCAGGCCGCCGCGCGCGAGGTGCTGGGGCGGCTGGCCGAGGCGCTCGGCTCCGTCCTGGGGCAGACCCAGGCGGTCACCATGACCATCGAGAACGCGATCGCGGCGTACGCCGCCCTGGACGAGCAGGCCGCCGCCGATCTCGGGCGGGTGCGACGGCCATGAAGATGACGGCACAGACCGCGCAGACCGCACAGTCGTCGGGGCTGAGCCTGGTGCTGGGCCCGGTGGTCGACATGCTCACCGGCGGCCAGCTCACCACGCTCGCGCAGCGACTGCTCGCCGACCCGCAGAGCCTGTGGCAGTGTGCCGACGCCGTGCTCGACATCGTCTCGGCGCTGAACGGGCCGAGCGATCGGATCGCGTTGGCCCGCAAGGCGATCGACGCGGTGTGGAGCGGGGCGGCGAAACAGGCCAACGTCGACCGGCTGCTCGTCCTCGACGGCTGCTTCTCGACCACCAGCGACGGGCTCAAGAACCTGGCGGAATGGCTCGCCCGGGTGGCCGACCTCGTCCAGCAGGCACAGCGGACCTACAACGCCGTGGTCAAGTCCGGCAACGCCGCCGCGACCGCCCAGCTGTCGATTCCCTTCGGCGGGCAGGCGATCGCCACCTTCACGTCATGGCTGGTCGTCGGGATGGTCGTGAAGATCATCATTCAGTTGATCACCACCCTCAGCGGGATGAGCGACCAGCTCAAGACCTCGTCCGGCGCCACCGCCGAGCAGGCGCTCCAGACCGCGTCCACGATGCCCACCGGCCCGGCCGCGGGTGATGCGACGCCCATCGCTTCCACAATGGACGGTACGCCTGCGACGAGTGGCGCGAGCACGTCGAGTGGGACTGGTTCGACGATCGGCACCGGCCAGACGCTCACGCCGAGCGTGCTCACCTCCGGCGACTGGGTCGCGCGCGACCCGGCGACGGCAAGCTCTGGCGGCACCGCTACCGGCACAGCGCAGTCGGTAGCGGCACAGACCGGAGGCGACACCATCGTGATCAAGACGACCAAGGACGGGGTCGAGGTGCAACTGGCCCGGCCCGAGCACGACGTCTCGCTGAAGGTCGAGGCGGTCATCGACGGCAAGAAGGTCACCCAGGACATCGAGTTCGACGGTGACGGCGACGGAAAGGTCGGGACGTGATGTTCGAGATCGACGACATGCTCGGCCGGCTGCGGGACCAGCAGCGCCAGGTCGAGGAGATCCAGACCGCGTTGCAGCGGCTGGAGGTGGTGGGCCGCTCCCGCCACGGCGACGTCACCGCCACGCTGCGTGGCCCGGCCGCCTTCCGCGAGATCAAGGTCGCGCCGGAGGCGCTGCGGCGCTACGGAGCCGACGGGCTCGGGCCGCTGATCGCCGAAGCCGTCAACGACGCCCTCCGCCAGCACGCGGAGGCCACGCGCCAACGCTTCGAACCGCTCGTCACGGCGGCTCAGGCCGGCCTGCCCGACCTGCCGGACCCACGATGACCGTCGACATCGCACCCACCGCGCTCGCCGCCCCGCGCCGCGTCACCATCGCCGCCCCGGCCACCCGCGTCGACGTCTCGCTGCCGCCCCAGGCGACCGTCGCCGAACTGGTCCCCCAGCTCGTGCGCATGGCCGGGGCCGTCTGCGGCGGCTGGACCCTCGGCCGGCTCGGCGACGAGCCGTTCGACCCCGGCTCCACGGTCGCCAGCGCGGGCATCCGCGACGGCGAGGTCCTCCACTTGTACGCCCAAGGGGGCGGTCCGCTTCCGGTGCTCTTCGACGACGTGGCCGACGCGGTCGTGGCGGCGCACGCGGCGAGCCGGTGGCGGCCGGAGCACGCGCGGCGGGCGGGGCTCGCCGTCGCGGCGCTGGCGGTGACCGGACTGGTGGCAGCGCTTCCCCTGGTCGGGCGGGCCGCGGTGGCGGTCGGCTGCCTGCTGGCCGCGATCGCCCTCGCCCGGTCCTCCCGTGGGTCGGCGGCGAGCACCGTCCTCGCGGCGACCGGGGTTCCGGCGGTCGCCGCGGCCGCACCGCTCGCGGGAGTGAGCTGGGCGGTCGCCGGCACCGCCGCGATCACCGGGTACGCCCTGTGCGCGCTGGTGCTCGTGCCGGCCGCCCGCGTCTGGTTCGCCGGCCTCGTAGTGGCCGGCGTGCTGGGCCTCGGCACGGCGCTGCTCACCACGGTCGCCGGGCCGATCGCGGTGGCCCCGATGATCGCTGTCCTACCCGTCCTGACCCTCGTCATGCCCGGGATCGCAGTGCGGCTCGGCCGTCTGCCGTTGCCTCGGCTGCCCGCTGACCAGTCGGCGTTGGCGACCGACATCCGCCCGGCGGCTGGGGCTGACGTGGTGGCCGCTGCGAAGGTGTCCGCCCGGATGCTGACCGGCCTGCTCGCCGGGGTGGTCGCCGTCGAGGTCGGTGCGGTGGGCGTACTGCTGCGGCTGGGACGGCCGTGGTCGCTCGCGCTGGCCGTGTTGGCCGGGATCGCGCTGGCGTTGCGCGTACGCGCTTATGTCCAAGTCGGACAACGAGTGGTGCTGCTGTCGGGCGGGTTGGCCGTGCTGGCAGCGGCCGGGGCGATGCTGGCGAACTCCGGCGACCCCGCCCGGCTCGTCCTGATCACGGTGCTGGCCGCCGGGGCGCTCGCCGGACTCGTCACGGCAGTACGCCCGGACCAGCCGCCGTCGCCCTACCTGCTGCGGCTGCTCGACATCCTCGAATTCGCCGCCCTCATCGGGCTGTTGCCCACCGCGCTCGCCGTGCTCGACGCGTATGCCCGCATCCGGGGGCTGACCCGATGAAGCGCTCCTCAGTAGACACCGAGCGGCAGCGTCGCCAGCACACCCTGCGCCTGATCGCCGGTCATCGCGGTGAGCCGCCGATCCAGTCCGCCCAGGCTCCGGCGGACGGCGTCCTCGACGGCGACCCGGTCCGGTTCGGTCGCCACACTGATGCGCAACGTCGCCCGAATCTTGGCTCCCGTACGCGCCGGAGTCACCTGGACGGCCAGGCAACTGCTCAGCGCCGGCGGGCCGGGCCGGACGGCCCAGAGCGCCTCGTCGGCCTGCCCCGGTACGCGGAACGCGACGTGCCGCAGTGGGCCGACCGACCACGCGTGCTTCGCCGGGAGCACCACGGCATCTGGCGCGCCCAGCGAGGCGGCCAACTCCGGGCGCAGCCGGTCCTCCTCGACGGGGCGGACGGCGTACCCGGCGGCCCGCAGGCGCAGGGCCAGCCGCAGCCCGGCGACGCCCGTCGCGTGCACCGCGCCGGTGACTCCACCGCCGCGGGCTGCCACCGCCGCCGTGGCCTGGACAGGGTCCAGCCGGGCGGCGACCCAGCACACGTCCCAGGTTTCCGGCCGATCCCCCGGTCGCGGCACCGACCACCGGACGAGCTGGGTGGCCGCCACCGGGACGTCCCCGGCGATCAGCCCTTCCGAGAGCGGGCCGAGGAGCCCGGCCGGCTCGCGTACGCCGTCGAGCCGCAGCAGGACGCTCCACGCGGAGGTCCGGCCCGCCGCCCAGCCCAGTACGCCCACGCGCTGCCCTGCGCGATCGGCGTACGCGGTGGTGGTCAGTCCCGGCAGCAACAGATCCAGCGGCGAACCGGTCAACGGCGGATCGCCCGGTAGCGAAGGAATGGGTGCCTCCAGTGTGGACGCAGCGGGATCAGCTTCAGGCGCACCGTTTTCTGCGCCGCCGGGTCGTATCGGCCCTGCAAGCCGGTCAGGCCAATCCGCCGACGCCGCCGGCTCGCGCCTTCGTGGTCGCCTTCGGCATCGGAGTGATCGCCGCCGCGCTCCTCGTGGCCGCGTTCGCAATCTACGGCGTCCTGCGACCCGGCGCCAGCGGTTGAGCACCGCTCGATCCGATTCGGGCAGTGACCCATCCAAGCCTTCCCCGGCTTCGAATTCCGTCCGAAGGGGAGGTGGGCTTGATGATGGAGGCGCAGTTCGAGGCGCACGTGGTCGACGGCCATCCACTGTTCCGGGCGGCCCTCGTACGCGTCCTCGACGGCGGTCCGGACCTGCGGGTCGGAGTGTCGGCCGGCTCGGTCGAGGAGTTCGCCGCCTACCGCGTTCCGCCGGGCGCTCTGGTGACGCTCGATCTGCAGCTGCCGCGCCTGCGGGGGCCGGAGGCGGTCACCACGGTGACGGGCATGGGGTTTCGCGTACTGGTGATCGCGGCGTCGTCCCGGCACACCGACGTGCTGTCGGCGCTGGCCGCCGGAGCGGACGGCTATCTGACCAAGGACGCCGACGCCGAGGAGGTACGCCGGGCGGCTCGCCAGGTCGCCCAGGGCCGCCGGTATGTCGCGCCGGGACTGGCGGCGTTCCTGCTCGATGCCCGGCAGCGGCAGTTCGAGCCGCCGGTCGAACTGTCCACACGGGAACGACAGGTGCTGGCGTTGCTGGCGGCCGGGCAGCGGGACCGGGACATCGCCGACCGGCTGGCGATCAGCGTACGCACCGTGCGGTCGCACCTGGACCACATCCGGCAGAAGACCGGGCGTCGCCGGCGTCCCGACCTGACCCGGCTCGCCATCGAGAAGGGCATCCTGCACGAGGAGCAGAGGACATGACGACCGCGGGCGAACCCGTGCCGAACCAGCCAGGTCCGCAGGTCCCCGGATATCGCGAGCTGACCGAGGTCGCCCGCAGCGCCGGCAGCGTCGTCTACCGCGGGTACCAGGAGGCGCTGAACCGGCCGGTCGCGCTGAAAGTGTTGCAGCTGACCGATCCGGCCGCGCTGGCTCGGTTCGAACGTGAGGTGGAGCTGACCGTCCGGCTCGGCCGCCGCCATCCGCACATCGTCCAGGTCCTCGGCACGGCGGTCACCTCCGACGGCCGCCCGTGCATCGTGATGGAGTTCTACGACGCCGGATCGCTGCACGACCAGTTGCACGCGCGCGGCCCGCTGCCGATCGGCACCGTCCTGGAAGCCGGTGCGGTCGTCGCCGACGCGCTCGCCTTCGCCCACAGCCAAGGCGTCCTGCATCGGGACGTCAAACCGCAGAACATCCTCGTCCTGCCCACCTCCTACGTGGTCGCCGACTTCGGCATCGCCCGGTCGATCGACGCCGTCCCGCACACCCAGTCGCTGGACTGGTTCACCGTTCAGCACGCCTCGCCCCAGGTCCTCGAAGGGCGTACGCCCACCGTCGCCGACGACGTCTGGGCGCTGGGCTCGACGCTGTTCACGCTCCTCGACGGCGAACCGCCGCACACCGGTGACGACAACACGTTCCTGGCCTACGTCCGTCGCGTACGCGAGGAGCCGCCGCGCCCGCTGACCCGGCCGGACGTGCCAGCCGACCTGCGCGCGGTGATCGACCGCTGCCTGAGCCCGGCGGCCGAGGACCGGTACGCCACCGCGTTGGAGATCCGCGACGAGCTGCGCCGCA
This sequence comes from Hamadaea sp. NPDC051192, assembly GCF_040682475.1. Lineage (NCBI taxonomy): Bacteria > Bacillati > Actinomycetota > Actinomycetes > Micromonosporales > Micromonosporaceae > Hamadaea > Hamadaea sp. NPDC051192. The sequence goes on along the minus strand of NZ_JBFBAZ010000116.1, from coordinate 14,802 downwards.
TCGCATCAGCGGAACGCACCTCGGCCCCCACCCCTGCATCCGCAACGCCCGCGGTGGGTGGGGCGACGTCGTCGGAGGTCACGATCCGCCAGCCGGTACGCGACATGTCGCCGACCTCGCTGGGCCGCCTGGTCGCCGCCGCAGCGGCAGCCGCCACCCCCGCCAGCCCCTTTGGCACTGGATCACGGATCTCGGTCGAATCTTGGGCCAAGATTCGACCCGGAACCCTGATCCGCCGCGCCCGCACAAGGGCAGGGCGAGCGGTGGGGCGTAAGGCGACCGTCGCGGCGGCGACTGGAACGGTCCTCGTCGGAGTGGCGCTCGGCGTGACGAGCCTGTGGCCCACCCTGACGGTGCCCGTGTCCCAGCCGACGACACCGCTGACGACACCGCCGGCAACTCAGCGGACGAACCAGCCGAGTACGCAACCCACGGCCAAGCCCAGCACGCAGCCGCCGAACACCTCGACGACCAGGCCGACGGCGTCGAGGCAGCCGTCGCCGAGCCGCAACCTCAACAAGCCCGAGATCGCCCCGTCGATCATCGACCTCCGGCGTACGGGGGGCTCCGTGGTGGTGACGTGGTTCGACGCCACCGACGGCGAGGCGACCTTCCTCGTCGTACGCGTCCAGGACGGTCAGGGGCAACCGCTGGTGACCGCCCCTGCCGGAGCAACCGAGGCGACCGTGTACGCGCGGGGCATCGGTCGGCAGTGCTTCCTGGTCATCGCCATGGTGGGCCTGGACCGCGGCGTCTCCCTCACCCGCTGCACCGAATAGCGCCGATTGATCAGCAGCGGGTGATCAGTCGCGGGGGATCAGCGGGTGAGCGCCGGATCGGGTTCGCCGCCCGACATCGCCAGCAGCCCGCGTAGGCACCGCACCATCAGGAGCCAGTTGCGCGGGTTGCGGCGGTCGAGCCCGCCGATCAGCTGCCGCAGCATGCTCAGGGTGTCGAAGTAGACCCGTTCGCAGACCAGCGTCTCGTCCTCGAAGATGAAGTACGCCGTCATCCGCACCCGGAACGAGCCGCCGGTCGGCGGGATCTTGCCGAGCGGGCCCTGGTGTGTACCCATGAGCCAGAACTCGACGATCACGGCGTCGTCGGCGTGCCGCAGCGCGATGATCTCGTGGTGCTGGTCGGGGAACGCGACCCGGGTGTCGTGGTAGTAGCCGCGGACGGCGGTGTCGCCGTCGTGCACGGTCATCGTCGGCACCAGTTCGTAACGCGGGTGCGGGAACGTCGACAGCACGTCGTCCCATTCCTGCCGCACCTCGTCGCGGAAGTGATCCAGGACGGTCTTCTCGCGTACGGCGCGCAGGCTCTCCGAGGACGGCATGCGCGGAAGTGTACGTGAATCCAGTCTGGACAGTCGGTCGACCGTCCAGATAGTTTAGTCAACGCCTAAACTATCTGGAGGAGGGTCATCCATGCGACGTCGCGTTCTCACCCTGGCTGTCGGTGTCGTCACCGCGCTGTCCGGGCTCACCCTGACCGCCACACCGGCGCACGCCGACCAGACTTATTGGGGCTGCCTGGCCGACGGCAAGTACATGTTCGGCCAGTACCCGGCCAACCACGATCAGAACGTCTACTCCTGCGAGTGGAGCCCCTACTACCGCTACTGGAAGTACGTCTCGACCTGTGCCGAGGGCACCCACCCGGTCGCCGTCCTGACGGAGACGTCCGAGCCCGGCCTCTACATCGCCCAGACGACCTGCGTCACGAACTGAGTCACGGACTGAGTCACGGACCGAGTCAGGGACTGAGCAGCGCGGCGGCGGGCCGGGCGTGAGCCGTCCGGCCTGCCCGGCTGATGCGAGCACGAGGAAACAGACTGGGGGCAGCCCCACCCCGGGTTCGGGGGTCAGCGGGATTCTGAACGATCCGCCTGGCCACGAGGCTGGGATCATGACTGATACGACGGCCCTCGCCCGTCCGGCCACCTTCCGCGGCAGCGACTTCGCCCGCCTGTCCGACCGGGTCAAACGGGCCGGTCTGCTGGATCGGCGACCCGGTTACTACACCCTGCGCATCGGGCTGGTGGTCGCGGCGTACGCCGGAGCCTGGGCGGCCTTCGCCCTGATCGGCGACTCCTGGCTTCAGCTGCTGGTCGCCGTCGCTCTCGCCGCCGTGTTCGCCCAGGTGGCCCTGGTCGCCCACGATCTGGCGCACCGCCAGGTGTTCAGCGGCCGCCGGGCGAGCGAGGTCGCCGGGCTGCTGGCGGGCAACCTCGGCATCGGCATGAGTTACGGCTGGTGGATGGACAAGCACACCCGGCACCACGCCAACCCCAACCACGAGGATCACGACCCCGACGTCTCCCCCGACATCCTCATCTGGTCCACCGACCAGGCGCGGGCGGCCAAGGGACTGCCTCGGTTCGTCGGGCGGTTCCAGGCGTACCTGTTCTTCCCGTTGCTGTTGCTGGAAGGGTTGAACCTGCACGTCTCCGGGGCCCGGGCGCTGCGCAAGGGCGGCATGCGCCACCGGGCGGCCGAGGCCGTGCTGTTCGCCCTCCACTTCGCGGCGTACCTCGGCGCGGTGTTCACCGTGCTGCCGCTGGGCAAGGGCCTGGCGTTCATCGCGATCCACCAGGCGGCCTTCGGCCTCTACCTCGGCTGCACCTTCGCCCCGAACCACAAGGGCATGCCGATGGCGACCGACGACCTCGACTACCTGCGCAAGCAGGTGCTGACCTCCCGGAACGTGAGCGGCGGCCCGGTGCTGGACGTCGTGCTCGGCGGGCTGAACCACCAGATCGAGCACCACTTGTTCCCGAGTATGCCGTCGGCCAACCTGCGGCGCGCCAAGCCGATCGTCCGCCGGTTCTGCGCCGAGATCGGCGTGCCCTACGAGGAGTGCGGACTGTTCCGGTCGTACTCGATCGCACTGCGCCACCTGCACGAGGTCGGGCGTCCGCTACGGACCGCCTGACGCGCTACACCTCTTCCGGGCCGGTCTCACCGCCGTACGTCGCGATCTTGTATTCGGTCGCGGCCAGCGACAGCGTCAGTTCCCGGATGCGACGGCGGATGATGTCACGGTGCTCGAGCAGCATGTCCAGCCGCTCGGGCACCGTGTCCGGTCCGGCGTCGACCAGCTCGATGTAGTGCTGCAGATCCCGCATGGGCATCCCGGACAGCCGCATCCGGGTCAGGAAGACGAGCCGCCGCACGGCGTCCGCGTCGTAGACCCGGTAGCCGTTGGCGTCCCGGGCCACCTCGACCAGGCCCGCCCGCTCGTAGTAGCGCAACGTGTGCGGGGAGATGTCCAGCAGGTCGGCGACCTCGGTTATCGCCATCGCCGCAGGCATCTCCGTCAGGCCGGTGAGCCGGTGGATGGCGTCGACCGACAGCGGATCGTCCTCACCGAAAGTCTCCAGCACCCGCGTCATCAGGTCTTCCGTTGCCATGCCCACGAGCCTAGACCGGGCGTGACGACGGCGGCACGTCGTCGAAGTCGGCGCTGCGGGCGGTGTCCGCCCAGCGTTCCACCTCGGCCAGGCCTCGCCGGTACGCCCCGGAGATCCGCTCGACCGCCTCCCTTCCCAGGGGCAGCCGCAGCGGCAGCGAGCCGCCGTGCACCAGCGAGACGATGATCTCGGCCGCCCGGTCGGGGTCGCCCTCCTGGCGTCCGTCGGCGCCGGCCATGTCCGCCCGGACGGCCGCGAGCACCTGGGCGTACGCGGCGGAGGGGCCGGCGAATTCGAGCGTGTCGCCGGCGTTGAACTCGGTGCGGAACCGGCTGGGCTCGACGATCATGACGCCGATGCCGAACTGCGCGACCTCCCCGGCCAGCGCCTCCGACCAGCCTTCCAGCGCGAACTTCGAGGCCGAGTACGCCGCCACCCCGGGGAACGACGTCCGGCCGCCCTGGCTGCTCATCTGGACGACGGACCCTGATCCCTGAGCGCGCATCACCGGCAGCACCGCCCGGACGAGCGCGGCCGGGCCGAACAGGTGTAGGTCCATCAGTTCGCGCAGCTGGGCGTCGCTGACCTCCTCGACCGCGCCGACGACCGCCCGGCCGGCGTTGTTGACGAGCACGTCGATCCGGTCGAACCGCTCGACGGTCTGCCGGACGAGTCCGGCGGCGGCGGTGACGTCCCGCGCGTCGTACGCCGTGACCAGGCAGGTGTCCGGATACTTCGCCGCCAGGTCGGCCAGGCTCTCGGGCCGTCGCACCGCCGCGACGACGATGTCCCCGTTCGCCAGCGCCTTCTCGGTGAGCGCCCGGCCGAAGCCCCGGGACGCCCCGGTGATGATCCACGTCAAGCTCTGCGGCTGTGTCCCCGACTGGGACTGCGTCTGTGTCATGACGGCGACGCTATGGCTTTGAGCGCGCTCGAACGCAAACCCCGAACCGGCCGGATGTGACCACGACCACCCCTGGAACTCGATCTTGCGCGGTTACCGAACCGCGCAGGTGGGTATGGACAGGCCATGATCACCGAGCCTGGCCAGACCATCGTCGCCGACCTATCCCGGAACGAGCCCGCTGACCAGCGACCCCGTGACTTCGCGGAGGTCTCCGACGCCGGAGATCACATGTCGCCTTGTCACGCGCTGAACCACACGGACCAGGACTGCTCCGGGCGGCACCAGGTCGGCCTCACCTGACCCGGCACCACCCGAAGCGACCCTGTCCCCAAAGCGACCCTGCCCCCGAAGCGACCCGGCACCCCGAAGCGCACGAGCGCCCTAGCGACCCGGTGCCACCCGAAGAGAGCCGCACCCCGAAGCGGCCCGGCAGATCAGGCCCGGCGGCCGAGCCGCCACCAGCCGAAACCGGCCGCGATCACGGCCAGCCCCAGCAGAAGGGCCGATTCCAGGAGCTGGAACGGCCAGTACCGCCGGTTCGGCTGGTACTCCACGTCGACGTGCAGGTCGTGCGCCGCCAGACAGTCCGCCGCCGCGCCGAAGGTGCCGCCGCTGCCGGACCCGCCCGACGAACCAGCAGGCCGGCCAGGCGCGATGCAGTCGCCGAACACCCCCGGATCAAGCGTCTTGCCGTCGGGCGTACGCAGATCGGTGACCGACGTCACCCACGCGTCCGGCACGGTCAGACCGCGTACCGAGGGTCGATTGGTCAGACCTCCCAATCCTCGCAATTCGTTGATAGCGGACACCGTCATCGCGCGGGTCTCCGTCCGCGGTGGCAACAGGTGCGGGCGTACGGCGTTGGCCACGGCGAACTGCATGACGATCACGAGCAGCCCGGTCAGCGCCATCGCGGGCACGGTGCGCCGGATCAGCAGCCCGAGGACCGCTCCGGCAGCGAACCCGAAGACGGCGTACGCCACCGGCACGAGATGCCGCGCGCCGAAGACGATCGTGGTGAACCGGTCCCCCGCCGCCGTGTCGACCGGGCTCGCCGCCCAGCTCAACACCAAGCTCAGCAAGGACGCCGTGACGACGACGGCCGACGCGACGACCAGCAGCTTGAGCGTGAGCCACCGCTGCCGCCGGATGCTTTGACTCCACACCAGACGATGAGTGCCCGCCTCGAACTCCCGGGCGATCAACGGCGCGCCCCAGAACATGCCGATCAGGGCGGGCACCAGCAACACTCCCGCGTCGATGAACAGCAGCGTGTTCTGGTGCTCGGCGGCGAACTGCCGCAGCGCGTCGGCACAGCCCGCCGCGTCTACACAGGACGCGAGGTACGAACGACGGGACTGCCTCAGGCGTACTCCTAAAAGGAGCAGCGGAAGCGCGGACGCGACCAGGGCGATCAGCCCGGCCAGCGCGGAGGTCCGGAATTGCCGCCAGCTGAGCCAGATCATCGGGACCCTCCCATGTAGCCGAGCGCGATCTCTTCGAGGTGGCCGGGACCGCGGCCATGGCGGGCGAGGATGTCGTCGACCTCACCGGCGAGCTGAACCTGGCCGTCGCGCAACAGCACGAGGTAGTCGCAGGCTCGCTCTACATCGGACATCAGGTGTGAGGACAGCACGGCGCTCGCGCCGAGGTCGGCGACGAACTCCACGAGACTGGTCATGAACGCGTTGCGGGCCAACGGATCCAGCGCCGCCGCCGGTTCGTCGAGCACCAGCAGGTCGGGTCGTTTGGCCGCCGCCACGGTGAGCGCGAGCTGCGCGCGCTGGCCGCCGGACAACCGCCCGGCGCGCTGTCCCGGGTGCAGCCCGAGCTGCTCGATCCGGCGCCGGGCCAGGGCCCCGTCCCAGCGCGGATTCAGCCGCTCGCCCATCTTCAGGTGCTCGCCGACGGTGAGGCCCGCATAGACCGGCGTGTCCTGCGCGACGAAGCCGATGGCCGCCGGATCCGCACCCGGCCGACGGCCGAGCACCGTCAGCTCGCCACTGCTCGGCTCGATCAGACCACAGATGAGCTGCAACAACGTGGACTTGCCCGCGCCGTTCGGGCCCACCAGGCCCACGATCCGGCCCGGCGGCACGGCCAGGTGACAATCGGCCAGCGCGGTGCGCCGGCCGTACCGTTTGGTGAGGGCCCTGGCCCACAATGCTTGCGTTGACATGCGGCCCAGCGTCGGTCCCCGCCGGATCCGCGCGCATCGGTCCGAAGAAGGGGTACGCCCAGCGGCGAACCCTACTTTCGGCGGTGACGGCGCAGCTCACCGGCTGGGTAGCGTGGCCGCGTGACTACCTGGGAGCAGTTCGAGCGACGCCTCGTCTCCGCCGCGAACGCGGCACTGGCCGCCGCGTTCGCCGTCGTCCTGGCGGGTGTGGCGCTTGCCGTCTCGATCACCTGGGGCGGCCCGGCTGCTCTGTTCGACATCTCGGCGGGCGCCGCGACGGCGGTGTTCGCCCTGGTCCGGGACCGGCTACGCGGCCCGGCCGCCGCATTGTGCGCGTTAGGCGTGGCGGCCGTCGCGGTCCCGATCGCGTCGGCCGCCGAACTCCCCCGCGAGCCCGGCCCGGCGATGATCCTGGCGCTGTCGGTTCTCGTGGGCTCGGCGATCCGGCGGCTGTCCACCGGGTGGGGCGTCGGCCTGACCATCGGCTACGCGGTGATCGTGGTCGGCAGTCACCTGCTCGCCCCGGCGACCTCCTCCGACGTGATCACGGCGTTCGCCGCGGCCGGCTGGTTCGGCGCGGTGGCCGCCGGATTGCTGCTGCGGCTGGTCGACCTGCGCCGCCGGTTCGCCGCCGAGCGCGTACGCCGAGACGAGCGGGTGGCGCTGGCCCGCGAGCTGCATGACGTCGCCGCCCATCACCTGACCGGGATCGTCGTGCAGGCCCAGGCGGCCCGGATCGTCGCGCGTACCCGGCCGGCCGAGGTCACCGGGGCACTGGACCAGATCGAAACGGCCGCGGCCGAGGCGCTCACCGCGACGCGACGGGTGGTCGGGGTGCTGCGCGACTCCGGCGACGCCCCGCCGACCACGCCGCAGCCCGAGAGCCTGGCGGACCTGGTGCGGCGGTTCCCCGGCCCGGCCGTCGACCTGCGTACGCCACCCGGCTTCACGTCCGGCGTGGACTGGCCGCCCGAGCTGGCCGCGACCGTCTATCGCATCGTGCAGGAGTCGCTGACGAACGTGGCCCGGCACGCCCCGTCGGCCCGCCACGTCACGGTCGGTCTCGCCGAGTCCCCTGGAGTGGTCACGGTGGAGGTCGCCGACGACGGAGACCCCCGGCGCCCCGGACCTTCGTCCACCGGGGACGGACACGGGCTGCTCGGCATGCGCGAACGCGTCGAGGCGCTCGGTGGGACGCTCGACGCCGGACCCGGGCCGCGAGGCTGGGTCGTCCGCGCGGTCCTCCCAGGCTCGGGTGGTGCGGCATGACCCTCAGCGTCCTTTGCTTTGTGCCCGTGGGTGCGGCATGACCATCAGCGTGCTGATCGCCGATGACCAGGCGATGGTCCGCAGTGGGCTGCGACTGATCCTGTCCGACCAGCCGGACATCACCGTCGTCGGCGAGGCGGCGGACGGTGTCGACGCGATCGAGCAGGCGCGGCGGCTGCGGCCGGACGTCTGCCTGGTCGACATCCGGATGCCCCGGCTGGACGGGCTGGCCGTGACCCGGGCCCTGGCTGGGCCCGGCGTCACGGCGCCGCTGCGGGTCGTCGTGGTCACCACGTTCGACCTCGACGAATACGTCTACGGTGCGCTGCGGGACGGCGCGGCCGGGTTCCTATTGAAGGACTCCGGGCCGGCGCTGCTGGCCGAGGCCGTCCGCGCCGCCCATGCCGGCGACTCCCTCATCTCACCGTCGATCACCGTGCGGCTGTTGCGGCACATCACCACGTCGACGGCGGTCGACCCGGTCAAGCCGTGGCGCAAGCTGTCCGACCGGGAGCTGGACGTCGTCCGGGCGATCGCCCGGGGACTGACCAATCAGGAGATCGCCGCCGAGCTGTTCATCTCGCTCAGCACAGTGAAGAGCCACGTGTCTGGCATCCAGGCCAAGCTCGGCGTACGCAACCGCGTCGAGATCGCCGCGTGGGCGTGGCAGACCCGGCTGGTCTCATAGGAATGCGTCTACTGTAGAGCGGAACGCGGCGGGCTGTTCGAACCAGGGGAAGTGGCCGCTGCCGTCGATCACGGCGATCTCCCCGGCCGGGAACAGCCGGGCCAGCTCGGTGGCCGGGCCGACGCCGACGCCGGTGTCCTGCGCGCCCGCGACCACCAGCACCGGAGCCTCGACGGCTCGCAGCCGGGCGGCGAGGTCGTCCGGTGGGTCGACGCTGAAGTAGGCCCGGTTCGCGGCGAACCGGTAGCGGAACTTCTGGGAGTGCGCCTGCTCGGCCGGGCCCCACGTCGCGTACGACATCGGCGCGATGCGGCCGTACCACTCGGTGAGCCCGTCGTCGTCCAGCTGCTCGGGACCGGTCTGCCAGGCCGCGTACGCGGCGTCGAAGGCGGGATCGCCGTGCCGGGCGTCGGTCACGCGATCGACCCCGGGCCCGCCCGGGATCAGGTACCCGGTCGGCGGCGTGACCAGCACGAGTCCGCCCACGTACGCCGGGAACTGGGCCGCATAGCTGATCGCCAGCCGCGTACCGGCCGAGTGACCGAGCAGGACGACGCGATCGAGCCCGAGATGCCGCCGGAGCCGGTCGACGTCCTCGGCCTGCCGCCAGAACGAGGCGACCTCGGGATCGGCGGGCAACGGCGAGTCGCCGACCCCGCGCAGATGCGGGACCACCAGCGGGCGTACGCCGGACAGCCCGGCCAGGTCGTCCAAGTAGGACGGATGAGCGGCCGCGCCGCCGGCGAGGACGATGATCGGCTCGCCGTCGGCGGAGTCCGACCGCTCGTAGTGGAGTTCAGCGCCGTCGTGCGTGAGATAGGTGTTCATGGGGTTTCCCTTCGGATGCCACGTGGGCGCTCCGACGGATCACGGCCAGCGGATCACTTGGCCCGCGTACGCCAGCCCGCCGCCGAAGCCGAGCAGCAGCACCGGTTCGCCCGAGGCGATCTCACCGCTCCGCAGCAGTTTGGACAGCGCGATCGGAATGCTCGCGGCCGAGGTGTTGCCCGACTCGGTGACGTCCCGGGCGACGATCGCCTTGGGCGCGCCGATCTTCTGCGCGACGGGTTCGATGATGCGCAGGTTGGCCTGGTGGAGGACGATGCCACCGAGGTCCTCCGGGGTGACGCCGGCGGCGGCGCAGATCTGGTGGGCGATGCCGGGCAGCGTCGTGGTGGCCCAGCGGTAGACCTTCTGCCCGGCCTGGGTGAACTTCTGGTCGCCCTCGATCACGACGGCGTCGCCCATCTCCGGGAACGATCCCCAGACGACCGGGCTGACCGCGGGCTCATCGCTCGCCGTGAGCACGACCGCGCCCGCACCGTCGCCGATCAGTACACACGTCGTCCGGTCGGTCCAGTCGGTGAAGTCGGACAGCCGCTCCGCCCCGATCACGACGGCGGTCGACGCCGAGCCGACCCGGATGAGCGCGTCGGCGGTGGCCAACGCGTGCCCGAAGCCGGAGCAGGCCACGTTGACATCCATGACCGCGGGCGAGCCCAGGCCGAGCCGGCGGGCCACCCGGGCGGCGATGTTGGGGCTGCGGTCGATCGCCGTGCAGGTCGCCACGATCACCAGGTCGACCTCGGCCGGGTCGATGCCGCCCTGCCGCAACGCGTCGGCGGCGGCCTCGGCGGCCAGCAGGTCGAGCGGTTCGTCCGGGCCGCCGATGCAGCGTTCGGCGATGCCGACGCGGCTGCGGATCCATTCGTCATTGGTGTCGACGAGCTGCGCGAGGTCGTCGTTCGTGACGACCTTCTCGGGCTGGAAATGGCCCGCTGAGACGACTTGAGAACCACGCATCGACGTCACCTTCCATGATCGCATGCCGTAGACGCTGTCTACCACACCGCGATAGACACTGTCTACGCAGCGTTCAGAGGGTGAGAAGCGCCCCGGTCGCCAGGACGCGTACCGCCGTCTCGGGCGCGAGAGCCGCGACGGCGTCCACGAAACGGTCCGGCCGCAGCCGCTCGTGCCGGACGAACAACCGGTCGCCGACCGGGCCCGCCGTGAACGCGTAGTGGATCGGGACGGCGTACCGGGGGCGCAAGACTCTGGTCAGCTCGGCCGCCTGCTCGGCGTCCATGACGACCTGCCGGTTGAACGGACGGATACGCAGACCGTTGATCGGCAGCAGCGCCAGATCGAGGTCGAACCGCCGGGCGACCTCGTCCAGTTCAGGGATGCGGAGCGTGTCGGCCCCGAAGAAGACCGAGTGGCCGTCGCCGGTCAGCACGAAGGTCGACTCCGGCACGCCGTGCCGTGCGGGGGTGGCGGTGACGCGTACCGGTCCGAAGTCGACGGTCTGCCACGGGGCCAGCTCGACGACGTTGGTGAACCCGGCCGCCCGCAGCCGCTTCCCGACACCCGCGATCGTCGCGATCGGGACCGCCTTGTCCCGGTACGCCGCCAACCCGGCGACGTCGCAGTGATCGTGGTGGCCGTGGCTGATGACCACCCCCGTCAGCTCGGGCAGATCAGCGGCGCTCGCGTACGCAGTCGGCTCGCCGTGGCGGTAGCCGGGCCATTCGGCGAACCACGGGTCGGTGAGGATGCGCGCACCGCCGAAGTCGAGCAGCACGCTCGCGTGGACGACACGGTGAAGGGTGGTGGTCACAGGCGCTCCGTAAGTAGACAGATGTCTGCTGACGGACTTCAGTAGACGCCTGTCTGCTAACGTTGTCAATCGTGACCACCCCCCGCGTACGCAACCGCCGTGGCGAAGGCGACCGCCTGCGAGACGAACTGGTCGCGGCGGCCGCCGCCCTGCTGGAAGAAGAGCCGGCCGACGACGGTCCGTCGTTGCGCGCGGTCGCCCGCCGAGCCGGCATCGCCCCGCAGAGCCTCTATCTGCACTTCCCGGACAAGAGCCGCCTGCTTGGCGCGGTCTGCGAGACACGGTTCGCCGAGCTGGCCGACGACCTGGCTGCCGCCACCGGGCGTACGCCCACCGCCCGGCTACGGGCGATGTGCCTGGCCTACTGCCGATTCGCCGAGCGACGGCCCCGGCAGTACCGCGTGATGTTCACCGAACCCGTTCAGCCTGTCGACCCCGGATCGCGGCTGCTCGCCTTGTCCACATTCGATGCGGCCGTACGCGCCTGCACCGGTGAGCAGCCCGCCGCCTCGGCCGTTTCAGTTGTCTCGGCTATCTCTGTGACGACGCTATGCCTCTGGGCCGCGCTGCACGGGATGGTGCTGCTGCGTCAGGACCGGGCGGGGGTACCGTGGCCGCCGATCGAGCAGCTCGTCGACGCGCTACTCGCCGCCCATCTCCGTCCCTCGCTGTAGGACACTCGCCCCGCTGGTGGGCCGGACCGCCGCCCGGCTTGGCGAGGTCAGTCCGCGATCGGCCGGTAGCGCACGTTGACGACCGCGCGAGGTTCACCGTCGCCGACGCGTTCCAGCCGGATCGCCGGCCCGCCCGGGTTGTCGTAGAGCCGTTTGCCCGCACCGAGCAGGACCGGCGCGATGTGCAGGTCGATCTCGTCGATGAGGCCGAGTTCGAGCAGCTGCCGCCCGATCGTCGGCGAGAAGATCTCGAGGTTCTTCCCGTCGGCCGCTTCGAGGGCGATCCGCGCCGCCTCGGCGACGTCACAGCTGAGGAAGGTGACGCCGTCGGCCGGGGTGGCGTCCTCAGGGTGGTGGGTGAGCACGAAGATCGGCCCGTCCCAGTCCCCGCCGTAGGGCCGGGCGCCCTTGATCACATCCCACCCGTCCCGGCCGCCGAGGATCGCACCGGTGGTCCGGACGTACTCGTCGATCAGACCGGGCCGGGCGGTGATCCCGGCCAGCCAGTCCATCTCGTGTTCCGGCCCGGCCACGAAACCGTCCAGCGACATCGTGAAGTGCCAGAGCACCTTGCCGGTCGCGGTCTGCGGTGCGAAGTCGGTCATCTGCTCCCCCATCGTCGAGTGATCACACAGGAAGTCGAGCGTCCACCCCAGAACGTCGAGTGGTCACACCAGGAACAGACAGAGCGGATGCCCGGACGGGTCGAGGACCACGCGCAGATCGTCGCGCCCCTGCGGCTCGGGGAGCGTCCCGCCGAGCGAGAGCGCCAGCGCGACCGCGTCGGCCAGCGCCGCTTGCTCGTCCTGGCCCTCGCCGGGCTCCACCTTCAGATCGAGGTGGATCATCTTCTGCTGGCGTCCGAGTTCCTCGGGCCAAACGGGCGGGACGAAGTCCGGGGTCTGCTGGAACGACAGACCGGTCGCCCCGCCCGGATCGCGCATCAGCACCCAGTCCGGCTCGACGTCGGTCGGCTCCCAGCCGAGCAGTCCGCCGTAGAACCGGGCCATCGCGTGAGCGTCGGAGCAGTCGAGGTTGACCGTGCGGAAGATCACCTTGGTCGCCATTCCGGCACCTTATCCGCCCACTACGACAAGCCCGGGTCACGGCGGCCCGACAGGCCCAGGTCACGGCTGGCCGATGAGTTTCCGCAGCGCGGCGCAGTGCTCCTGGTACGCCCGCCGGCCTTCCTTCGTCATGGCGTATGTGGTGGTGGCGCCCCGGCCGTGCCCGTCCTTGGTCGCCTTCACATATCCGGCCGCCTCCAGCGCGGACATCTGCTTGGACAGGTCCGATTCGCTGATCTCCAGCTGCTCCCGCAGGAACCGGAAGGAGACGGTGGCGGCGTTGGCCAGCATCGCCATCGCCGCCAGCCGCTTCGGCACGTGGATCACCGGATCCAGGCCCTCGATCACCGCAGGCGCGCCTTCACTCGTTCCGCGGCGACGGCGTACTTGGCTTCGTAGAACGCCAATCCGGCGGTGACGAGGACGAACGCCGCCGCCGCGGCGAAGCCGAGCCCGGCCAGCCACCACACCAGCCCGACGAGCGCGGCGACGACGAGGACGCCGGCGAAGTAGCCGCGCCACACGACGGCGATCTCGGCCGGCGGCCGGCCCCGGCCCGGCATCGGCAGCGCGCCGTGGCGCTGCTGCATCCAGCGCAGGAACACCCCTTCGAGGACGATCAGCAGCACCAGGAACGAGGTGAACAGCGCCGTGTTCTCCCGCCACCAGGTGAAGACGCCGATGAACGCGGCGGCCCAGGCGCCGATGACCGGGGCGTACCACCGCGGGGTCGGCGGGTAGCTGATGTAGGGGGCGGCCTCGCCGCGCTCGACGGCTTGCAGCTGAGCGGCGACGTCAATACTTTCCATACCGGAAAGCTTAGGGGATAACTTTCCACCTTGGCAAGTGAAACTTACTCCCACTCCTCCTCGCGCCTGGTCAGCGCCACGGACTCCCGGATCAACCGCACCGGCTCGGCATCCGCCCGGTCCGGATGCCACACCAGCACCCAGGCATACGCGCGCTCGCCGCTCAGCTCGGGATCGAGGCGTCGCCGCACGGTGCCCGCCGGATGCGGCGTCGAGCGCAGACTCAGCGTCACGCAGACGCCCTCGGCGACCAGGTCCAGCGCCGCCGTCGCGGTGGCGGTGCTGACCGCGTACCGGATGGGTTCGAAGCCGGCCCGATGGCAGGCGTCGGCCACGAAGGCGTTCCATTCCGGGGCCAGCCCCTCGTTCGGCAGGTAGAAGCTCTCCCCCGCGAGGTCGGCGAACGGGACACGACGGCGGCGCGCCAGCCGATGCCCGGCCGGCAGGATGAGGTCCACCGGCTCGTGCCGCACCACCGCGTACGCGAGATCGGGCGTCACCGCGCCGAGCCCGCAGAACCCGGCGTCCAGGTCGCCGGCGAGGATCCGGCGACGTTGACTGACGCTGCCTTCCGCGCCGACGACCACCCGGGCCTGCGACTGTGCCCGGCGCAGGCGGCTGAGCACGGCTCGCGGGGTGGCCAGCTCGGCGTCCAGCACGTCGACTCGGATCGCCAGGTCGTCCCCCATCGCGGCCAACCCCGCCCGCAGCGCGGCGACGGCACGTTCGGCGTACGGGCGGAACGACCGGCCCGCGTCGGTCAGCTCGACGCCCCGGGTGGTCCGGTCGAACAGGGGGCTCCCGGCGTACCGCTCCAGGCGGCGGATCTGATTGCTCAACGCGGGCTGGGAGACGAACAGCCGCTGAGCTGCCCGGGTGAAGTGCAGCTCCTCGGCGAGAACGAGGAAGTACCGCAGCAGCCGCAGGTCGATGTCGTCCGCGGCGGACCCCTCCTGACCTGGATTCATAACCAGATCCTGTCACTGCCGTGTCCCCATGTCTTGGACCGGCCCAGGGCGTACGCACCAGACTCGGTCTCATGACGGACAAGAACACGATCAGGATCGGTGACCAGCAGGTCGGGCCGGGGCATCGGCCGTTCATCATCGCCGAGATGTCGGGCAACCACAACGGTTCCCTGGACCGGGCGTTGCAGATCGTCGACGCGGTCGCC
>NZ_JBFBAZ010000115.1:0-25358 GCF_040682475.1 Hamadaea sp. NPDC051192 | reverse complement strand
ATGGAGTTCACCGTTGTCTCGACGGTGTGTCGAGGCTGGAAACTCCATGATCAACGGGGGCATATGACTTGTGGGGTATATAACGGTGGAGGTATATTGGACCGTGTGGTAGTTGACGCGTTCGCTGTACTCGCCGAGCCGACCCGGCGCCGGATCCTGGACGAGCTGCGCCAGGCTCCCCGCACCGTGGGGGACCTGGTCGGCACGCTGGCGATCAGCCAGCCCTCGGTCTCCAAGCACCTCAGGGTGTTGCGCGACGCCGGTTTCGTGACCAGTCAGGTCGCCGCGCAGTCCCGCGTCTACCGGGTCGAACCGGCACCGCTGCGAACCGTCGACGAGTGGCTCGCGCCCTACCGCGAGCTGTGGCCCCGGCACCTCGACGCGCTGGAGCGCCACCTCGACCGGAAAGCCTTGGAGGAATCATGAGCACCTTCCAGCCTGGTCCGCTGCGCGAAGCGGACGCGACGCGTACCGACGACGGCCGGTGGACGCTGAAGTTCGTCCGCGACCTCGCCCACCCGCCGGAGCGCGTGTGGGCGGCGTTGACCGATCCGGCCCAGGTAGGACAGTGGGCGCCGTTCCGCGCCGAACGCGATCTCAGCGAGCTGGGCGCGACGACGCTCGCCATGATCGACGGCGATCTCGCCGTGGACCTTCCCGCGACGGTGCTCCGCGCGGAGCCGCCGACCCTGTTGGAGTACGCCTGGGGCGAGGACCTGCTGCGCTGGGAGTTGACGCCGACCCCGGCCGGAACCCGGCTGACCTTGCGGCACACCGTCGCCGGATCGGATGACCTGCCGCGGGCGGCGGCCGGTTGGCACCTGTGCCTCGACGTCGCCGAACGGCTGCTCGACGGCCATCCCGTGCCGCCCATCCGAGGCCGGGCCGCATTGGAGCACGGCTGGCAGGATCTGCACGACGCGTACGCGAAGGAGCTGCCGGGTACCCTCGGCGAATGATCCAGATCCGTCCGGCGGTGATCGCCGACGCCGCGGACTTGAGTCGTCTCTACACGGATAACCGCGAGTTCCTGCGCCCTTGGGAACCCGTACGCGACGAGACGTTCTTCACCAAGGACGGACAGGAAGCGCGGCTGGCGATCGGCGAGGCCGCCCGGGCAGCCGGAATCGAGAACCGCTGCGTCATCGTGGCCCCGTCCGGCGGAGTGGACGCGAGCAGGCCGAGCGAGATCGTCGGCATGATCTCGCTGACCGCGATCGAGCGCGGCCCTGTTCAGGGCGCGCATCTCGGCTACTGGGTGGCCCAGTCGGCCAACGGCCGCGGCGTGGCCTCCGCCGCCGTCGCGGCGGTCCTCGACCTCGCGTTCGGCGAGCTGGGTCTGCACCGGCTGGAGGCCGGCACGCTGCTGCACAACGCTGGTTCGCAGAAGGTCCTGCGGCGCAACGGGTTCGAGGAGATCGGCGTCGCCCGGCGGTACATCAGGATCGCCGGCCAGTGGCAGGACCACCTGTTGTTCCAGCGGCTCGCCCACGACAGCGAATCCTGACTCTCGGCAGGTCGTAGCCGGACGTACGCTATGAGTAGCAACTTCCCGGGTTATCGCACGGGTGTTCTGTTGGACACATGACAATGCGGTTTCCGCTGGTCGGAGGCGTCGGAAGGGTGGACATGTCGTCGGAGCGTCGGGAGGAGGAACCCATGACCGCCGTGATGCCGGATGCCGCGCGCCTCGGCTATGAGATCCACGGCTGGGTTCCCGTCGGCGTCTTGACCGTCGATGACGTCGACGACATCGATCTCGATGTCCCCTTCGAGATCCAAGACGGCGAGTTGCTGCTGATGGCTCCCCCCAGCGCTTGGCATGAATATGCGAGCGACGATGTCAAGGGCTACCTGAAGCGCCGGTGTTCCACGGCCACCGGTGAACTCTTCGTGCCGACCGGCCAGAACGTTCGCCGACCCGACGTCGTCGGCTTGAGCGTTTCGCGGCAAGACCTGGTCCGCGAGCGGACGACGACGCTCAGTCCCAGCGTCATCGAGGTGATCGTGGAGATCATCTCCCATGACGGCAACAAGGCCAGGGACCGGATCTCGGTCGCCCGTGACCGCGAGCAGAAGTTCCGGGAGTACGCGGACGCGGGCATTCCGGAGTACTGGATTGTCGACGAGGCGGCCGACGATCCGCTCGACGCGTCGGTCGAGATCTACCGCCTGCGGGACGGCTCTTACGTCCCGGTCCGCGTCGTGCTCCTCTCGCAGCTGCTGACCGAGCAGCCCTGACCGAGCAGCCCTGACCGAGCAGCCCTGGCCGAGCAAGCTGCTGACCGAGCCCTGACCGAGCAACTGCCGACCGAGCAGCCCTGATCTAGCAATTGTGCTGGTCAGAGCGTTATTCCCCCCGCGTATACGCTGAGGGTATACGCGCAGTGTAGGGTGGCCCGCATGATCAAGCGAGCCGTCTACACCGCGCTGGCGATCGAGATCGTCGCCCTCGTCGTCTTCACCGTGCTCTGGGAGTCCCTCGACTTCTCCGTCTACATGTGGGGCGGCCAGGCCGTCGCCTCCGACGCTCGGCTCTACACCGAGCAGGCGCTCGCGCACTGGTTCACGTATTCGCCGTTCGCCGCGCTGGTCTTCGCGCCGTGGTCGGTGTTGCCGCTGACGCTGGGGCGGTTGCTCTGGCAGCTGCTGTCGGTGGCGGCGTTCGCCGGCGGCTGCGCTGTGGTGATGCGGCTGGCGGGCCGGCCGGTCACCCGGTTGTCGCTGGCGATGGCGGTGGCGGCCGGGCTGCTCCTGGAGCCGGTGTATCACACCCTGTTCCAGGCGCAGATCAACCTGCTGCTGTTCGGGATGATCCTGCTCGACGTGTGGCTGGTTTCGCGGGGCCGGTTCGGCGGGGTGTGGATCGGCGTCGCGGCGGCGATCAAGCTGACGCCGGCGATCTTCATCGTGTTCCTGCTGGTCGCCGGGCGTACGCGGGCTGCCGCGACAGCGGTGGTCACGTTCGTGAGCTGCGGACTGCTCGGCCTGTTGGTGGCGCCGGAGGCTTCCCGGATGTACTGGCTGAGCCTGTTCTTCGACACATCCCGTGTCGGCGCTCCCTACATCAGCAATCAGTCGCCATACGGGATGCTCCGGCGGCTGTTCACGAACGACCCGGCGATCGACGCCTGGTATCCGGTGATCCCGGCGGTGATCGGGCTCGCCGGGCTGGTGATCGCGGCCCGGCTGGCCCGGCGCGGGGACTGGCTGGCCGCCGTCGCGGCGACGGGGGTGACCGGCCTGCTGGTGTCGCCGATCTCGTGGGCGCATCACTGGGTCTGGGTGGTGCCGGCACTTGCCGTGCTGCTGCGCGGTGGCCGGGCGGCCCGGATCGCCGCAGCGGTGGCGTACGCCGTCTTCGTGCTCGCTCCGATGTGGTGGACGCCCCGCTTCGGCGGGCCGGGGGAGTACGGCTGGCACGGCTGGGTCACCGCGGTCGCGAACTGCTTCCTGTTGTGCGGCTTGGGTTTCCTCGCGTACGCGGGACGCCTGGCGGCGCTTCCGGCCGTCGCCGAGCCGGCCGTCGAGGTGGCGGGAACGGAACGTGAACGCGCGATTGCAATTTGAGATTCGTCTATGTATCCTTTATGGACGGATGTGTACGCCGGCGCGTCGCCACCTGGTCTGGTGGCCGCCGGCGTCACCGTCTCCTGGGGAGGGCGCATCAATACCATAAAAGCTGGTCTTGGGGTATGAATCCGGCATTGGGTGTTAATGCTGCTACCCCACCTGACATGGTAGAAGCATGGACCGCGGCGTCGGGCTGACCTTCGGGGTGGAGGAGGAATTCCACCTGCTCAACCCCGCTACCGGCCGGCTCGCGCCGGGCGCGCGGCAGCTGCTGTCCGCCTTCGGGGCGCACGACGTGTTCGGCCTGCCGAACCAGGAGTTCCAGCAGGCGATGGTCGAGACCGCGACCCCGGTCTGCCACGACCTGGACGAGTTGCGGCAGGCGCTGATCGCGACCCGGACGACGCTGATCCAGGCCGGCGACCGGGTCGGGCTGTGGATCGCCGCGGCCGGGACGGTGCCCGACTGCGGCATCGTCACCGCGCCGGTCTACCCCGACGAGCGCTACCGCCGCATCTCCGACGAGTACCGCCGGCTCGCCGTCGAGCAGCAGGTCTGCGCGTGCCAGGTGCAGGTGGGCGTACCGGACGAGGATCTGGCCTTCCATCTGATCCGGCGGATCCGCGGCTGGCTGCCGGTGCTGCTCGCGCTCTCCGGCGGGTCGCCCTACTTCCAGAACCAGGACACCGGGTACGCCTCCTACCGGGCGGTCGTGCTGTCCCGGTGGCCGACCTCGGGTCCGATGCCGCTGTTCGCCGACCGCACGGACTACCACCGACGGGTCGACAAGCTGATCACGGCCGGGGTCATCGGCGACTACGGGATGATCTATTACGACGTCCGGCCGTCGCAGCGCTATCCGACGCTGGAGATCCGCATCGCCGACGCCTGCCCGATGCTCGACGACGTCCTGCTCATCGCGGCGCTCGCGCGGGCGCTCGTGGTCACCGCGGCGGACGAGGAGGAACGCGGCGAGCCGATTCCCGACGTCGCCGACGAGCTGCTGCGCGGTGCGACCTGGCGGGCTGCTCGCTCGGGGTTACGCGGCAAGCTGGTCGACGCGGTCGCCGGAGACGCCGTGGCCTCCAAGGACCTGGTACGCCGCTTCATCCGCCACGTCCGCCCAGCGCTGGAGGCGTCCGGCGACGACGCGTACGTGGATGAGGCGTTGCTGGAGCTCGCCAAGCGTGGCACATCGGCCGAACGCCAGCGGCGGGCACTGAGCGCGGGCAAGGGCATGCACAAGGTGACCGCCTCGATCGTGGCCGAGACGCGTACCTTCAGCGAGAAGTGAGGCGGGCCAGGCCCGGGTGACCGCCGCGCGGACGCGATCGGCCTGTTGATGACGTCACGCCGGGTACGCCCGGGTCTCGGTCGCCTTCACCGCGGCCCAGACGGGCTGACCGGGAGTCAGCTGGAGGCGTACGGCGGCGGCCGGGGTGATGTCGGCGGCCGCCTCGATCGGACCCGAGAGCTGGATACGCAGGTAGTCGCCGTGCTGCTGGACGCCGGTGATGGTGGCGGGCCAGGTGTTGCGAGGGCTGCCGTCGGGCTGGTTCGGATACAGCGCCAGCGCGCTCGGCGGGAACGCGACGAACGCGTCTCCGCGTACGGTGTCGGCGGCGGTCAGGGTGAAGCCGCCCGCCACCGTGATGGTGTGGCCGTCGGCGTGGCCGCGATAGAGGTTCAGGCCCACCAACTGCGCGACGTAGTCCGTCCGCGGCCGGGCGGTGATCGCCGCGGCGTCGCCCTCCTGCACGACGACGCCGTCCTCCACGATGATCAGGCGATCGGCTAGGACCAGCGCGTCGAGCGGGTCGTGGGTCACCAGCAGGGTCGCCCCGGGATGTTCGCCGAGGTGGCGGTGCAACTGCGCCCGGGTTTCCAGCCGCGTACGCGCGTCGAGGGCGGCCAGTGGCTCGTCGAGCAGCAGCAGTGACGGTTCGACGGCGAGCGCCCGGGCCAGCGCGACGCGCTGCGCCTGCCCACCGGAGAGCTGGCGCGGCTTGCTGCGGGCGTACGCCGCCAACCCGACGCGGTCCAGCCAGGCCGCTGCGGTCGCCCTGGCCTCGGCTGTGCGCCGGCCATGATGACGGGGACCGAAGGCGACGTTGTCCACCGCGGTCAGGTGCGGGAAGAGCAGGTAGTCCTGGAAGACGACACCGATCGGACGGCGTTCCGGCGGCACGAGTACGCCGTCGCCCGGCCGGTCGAGGACGCGGCCGTCGAGGGTGATGTGACCGTCGCTGAGCGGCAGCAGTCCCGCCAGCGCCCGTAGGGCGGTCGACTTGCCGGCCCCGTTCGGGCCGAGCAACGCCACGACCTCGCCAGCCGCCACGGTCAGGCGTATGTCGAGCTGGAAGCCGCCGGCCCGGCGCACGATCAGCTGCGCGTCCAGGCCGGTCACGGGCTCGTGATCCATTTGTCGCGCAGGGCGGCCAGGATGCCGACCGAGACCGCCAGCAGAATGAGGCTGAGCACGAGCGCGGCGTCCAGGTCGGTCTCCAGAGCCAGGTAGACGGCCAGCGGCATCGTCTGCGTACGACCGGGAAAATTGCCCGCGAACGTGATCGTCGCCCCGAACTCGCCGAGCGCGCGGGCCCAGCAGAGCACGGCCCCGGCGGCCACCCCCGGCGCGACCAGCGGCAGCGTGACTCGGCGGAACACCGCGAAGCGGTTGGCGCCGAGCGTGGCCGCCGCCTCCTCGTAGCGGGTGTCCGAACCGCGCAGCGCGCCTTCGACCGCGATGACCAGGAACGGCATCGCGACGAAAGCCTCGGCCACGACGACGCCCGCGGTCGTGAACGGCAGGGTGATCCCGAAGGTCGCGTCCAGCCATTGGCCGATCAGGCCCCGGCGGCCGAAGACGAGCAGCAGCGCCACGCCGCCGACCACCGGCGGCAGCACGAGCGGCACCGTGACCAGCGCTCGGACCAGGCGGCGGCCCGGGAACTCGGTCCGCGCGAGCAGCCACGCCAATGGCACACCCAGCAGTACGCACAAAACTGTGGCGAGCGTCGCGGTCAGCAGCGACAGCCGTAACGCGGCGAGCACGCCGGGCGCGGCCAGCCGCTCCGGCAGGCTGCCCCACGGCGTCCGGATCAGCAGACCGGCCAGCGGCAGCACGAGGAAGGCCAGCCCGAGCGCCGCCGGGATCAGCAGCGCGATCGGTGCCCGGGTACCCCGGCGTGCCTTGCTCACCCGATCAGCATGCCGGATCACGGAGTCTGGAAACCGGCCTGGGTGAGCACCGCCATGCCCTTGTCCGAGCGGATCCACTCGAGCAGCTTCTGCGCGGCGGTCTTGTTGGGCGCGTTCTTCAGCACCACGATCGGGTAGTCGTTGACGGCCTTGGCCGATTCGGGGAACTCCACGGCGGCGACGTCGGCCGTGGCGGACTGCGCGTCGGTGCGGTAGACCAGCGCGGCGTCGACCTCGCCCAGCTTGACCTTCTGCAGGGCCGCCTTGACGTCCTGTTCCAGCGTCACGGGGGTGATCTTGACCGAGGCCGCCTCCAGAGCCTTCTTCGCCGCCGCCCCACAGGGGACCTGCTCGGCGCAGAGCGCGACCTTCAGCCCCGGCTGAGCGAGACCGGCCAGGCCGGTGATCCCCTTCGGGTTGCCCTTGGCCACGGCGATGACGAGTTGGTTGCGCACGAAGGTGACCGGCTCCCCGTCGGCCATCCCGCCGTCGGTGACGGTCTTCATCGTGGCCGGGCTCGCCGCGGCGAACAGGTCGGCCGGCGCGCCCTGGGTGATCTGGGTGGCCAGCGCGGAGCTGCCCGCGAAGTTGAAGGTGACCTTCGTCCCCGGGTACGCCGCCTCGAAGTCCTTGCCGATCCGCGTGAACGACTCCGTCAGCGACGCCGCCGCGAACACGGTGACATCGCCGGTGACGCCGGGCGCCCCCGAGGTGGCGGACGTCCCGGCGGCACCGCTCCCCCCGGAGCAGGCGGTCAGGGCGAGGGCGGCGGCCACGGTCGCGACAAGCGCGCGGATTCTCATGACCGACACCCTATGACTAGCAGATGCGAGCTGTACAGCTCGTCCCACCTCGCAGATGCGCTCCTGATCGGCGACCCGCACCGTTGATCATGGGGTTTACCCCCTCGACACGCCGTCGACACCACAGTTAACTCCATGATCAACGCGGCGGCGCGGCGGCGCGGCGGCGGCGGTGGGGCGCGGCGGCGGTGGGGCGGTGGGGCGGTGGGGAGGTGGGGAGGTGGGGGGTTAGTGGGGTGGGCCGGCGGCTACCCGTTCGAGCAGCGTGGCGAAGTCGCCGCGGTAGCCGTGCAGGTGCTCCAGCCACCAGGTCAATCCGGCGTCGGCGTACGCCTGGACGAGTGAGCCGTCGGACGCTGTGCTGACGCCCGACATCGCCACCTCGTAGCCGTCCATGGTCGCCCGGTGCCGCCCGATCTCGCCGACGATGTCGTGCAGCTTCGCCGGGCTGATCGTCATCCGGCCGTCCTGGTCGTCACCGCCGCCGACCCAGCCGTCCCAGGCGGCTGCGCGGCGCAGCGCCGGCGGGGCGTACCCGCCGATCCAGATCGGCACCCGGGGCCGGGTGACCGGCAGGGGAGCCAGCGTCACGCCGTCCACCGTGTAGTGCTCGCCGGTGTGGGTCACCGGTTCGCCCCGCCACAAGCGGTCCACGATGGACAGACCTTCGTCGAGCCGGGCCGCGCGTGTTTTCGGCTCGGCGTTCTCGCCGAACGCCGTGAACTCGGCTTCGACGCCGCCGAGTCCGGCGGTGAACACGACTCGTCCGGAGCTGAGCAGGTCGAGGGTCGCGACCGTCTGCGCGACGACGACCGGGCGGCGCCGGGCCAGCGGGGTCACCGCCGGGCCGAGGAGCAACCGGTCGGTCGCCGTCGCCGCGGCGGACAGGGTGACCCAGGCGTCGGCGGCCGGCGGGCCCCAGGTGAAGGCCAAGTGGTCCCAGACGAACAGGGCGTCCCAGCCCGCCGCCTCGGCGGTCCGGGCCAACTGCACCGTTTTCCGGGGGTCGGCGAGGTCGCCGAGGATCGCGACGTAGATCCCGAAGCGCATCCCCCGAAGGTATCGAGCGGGTATGACATCAGTGCCGCGCGAAGAACTCCAGCAGGTGTTTCACCACGATCTCCGGCTGGTCGTCGACGAGGAAATGGGAGGCTCCGGCGATCTCGCGTACCTCGAGGTCGTCGGCGTTGCCGGTGGGGCCGCCGAGCAGGTCGGCGCGGACGACGGGATCGTGCTCGCCGGTGAGGACCAGCGTCGGCGTGGTCAGCCGGGTCTCCCGGTACGCCCCACGCATCATGGCGATGCCGGTCGGCAGGATGAAGCCACGATAGAGGCGGGCGACCGCCTTGGCGTACGCGCGATCGCGCAGCGGTGCGAGGAAGTGGTCCAGATCGGATCCCTCGATGGCGCCGGGCCGGTCGTGATAGCTCAGCATCTGCCGGGCCAGCCATTGCCGCCCGGCGGCGAGACCGCGTACGCCGACGAGCGGCGTGAGCAGCGGCAGCTGGTACCAGGCGTTGCGGAAGCGGCCCAGGAGCCGTACGTCGAACCGCAGGTAGGGGTGGGGGATGGCGAGGCTGACGTAGGAGTGGACGCGGTCGGAGTGCTCGAGGCAGAGCAGGAAGGCGGCGATGGCCGACCAGTCGTGGGCGACGATCCGGACGCGGTCCAACCCGAGCGCGTCGAGCAGGTTGAGCAGGTCGCCGACGAGCGTCTCGCGGTCGTAGCCGGTGGCCGGAGCCTGGGTCCAGCCCGCGCCGCGCAGGTCGGGGACGATCACGCGATAGTCCTGGGCCAGCGCCGGGATCACCGACCGCCACTCCCACCAGTGCTGCGGTACGCCGTGCAGCAGCACGACGGGCGAGCCCCGGCCCGCCTCGGCGACGTGCATACGCAGACCCGGCAGGTCGAGGTGACGATGCTCGACCCCTGCCAGCTCCGGATACTCGCTGGTCATGACCTCATGATACTACGATCATAGTAGTAAGTCACTATGTTTATAGTGATCACGTGACGAGTACCCGCCAGCGCGCCCTGGACGCCGCGATCGACCTGGTCGGCACCGAGGGACTGCGGTCGCTGACCCACGCCAAGGTGGACGCCCGCGCCGGCCTGCCCAAGGGCTCGACCTCCAACTACTTCCGCACCCGCGACGCGCTCACCGTCGGCGTCGTCGAGTGGATGGCGCAGCGGGAACTGGCGGAGCTGGCGCCGCCGATGTCCCCGCATACGGGGGACGAACTGGTGGAACTGCTGGCCGGGATGCTCGATTACACGACCGGGCCCAGCCGCACCCTCACCGCTGCCCGGCTGGCCCTGTTCAGCGAGGCCGCGCACGACGACCAGGTCCGCGCGGCCGTCTCGCGCGGCCACCAGCTGATGCGTACCTGGGTCGAGTCGGTGCTGAGGGACCTCGGCGCGGCGGACCCGGCGACGGCTGCCAGTGCGCTGATCGCGATGAGCGAGGGCCTGATCCTGCACCGGATCGCGCGGGGCGCGAACGACGATCCGCGGCCGATTCTGCGCCTCGTCATCGGCGCGGTGACCGACTGATCCTGGAATAATCGCAGCTGTGGACGCTGCCGTGCGCGACTATGTGGAGGCCATCCCGGCGGAGAACCGGCCGCTGTTCGACCGGCTGCACCGGATCATCCTCGCCGAGCACCCCGGCGCGCAGGTGACGATCTCCTACGACCTGCCCACCTACACGGTGGGCAAGCGCCGGCTCTACCTCGGCTCCTGGCAGCACGGCGTCTCGCTCTACGGGTGGGGCGCGGATCGCGACG
Source organism: Hamadaea sp. NPDC051192 (assembly GCF_040682475.1). NCBI lineage: Bacteria > Bacillati > Actinomycetota > Actinomycetes > Micromonosporales > Micromonosporaceae > Hamadaea > Hamadaea sp. NPDC051192. Next base: position 14,995 of record NZ_JBFBAZ010000115.1, on the reverse strand, counting down.
GCGGGTTCCTGGCCCGTCATCCCGAGCTGAAGTCCGGCAAGGGCACCATCAAGCTCCGCCCGGAGGCGGCGGCTGAGATCGACGACAGCGAGTTTCGTGATCTGGTACGCGCAGCGCTGTCGCCCTGATCGGCGACCCTGCGCCGGCCGTTACGCTGGCCCGCATGATCGACTCGCCGGGCGGTGCCACCCTCACCGAGCTGCTGGAGATGCTGACCTCACCGGATCCGGTGGCCCGCGACGAGCGCGCGTACACGGAATTGGTGGGACTGGTCCGGCGGGGAGCGCTGGACGACCGGCTCGGTGAGGTCGGCGAGCGGCTCGTGCTGCTGCTCGGCCATCCTGAGGTCCAGGCGCGGGCGTTCGCTCCACTGATCCTGGCGGCGCTGGTGAACCGCGACGCCGAGGTCGGCGGCCTCGACGACGACGCCGTACGCCGCTGGCGGGTGGCGTTCGCGACCTGGTGGCTCGCCGAGCAGGAGATCCACGGGTGGGGCGGCGAGCTCGGCTGGCTGCACGCGATCGCACACGGTGCGGATCTGGCCGGGGCGTTCGGCGGCTCACCAAGGGTCGCCGCGGCCGACCTTTCGGACCTGTTGACGGTGGTGGCCCAGCGGGTCGTCGCGCCGACCGCCTACCAGTACGCCCACCTGGAAGAAGACCGGGTCGCGCGGGCGATGACCCGGATCCTGGCGCGGCCCGAGCTGACCGGGACGGGCGCCACCGGCTGGCTGTCCGTTGTGGATGAACTGCTGGCCACGGGCGAGCCGGGGCCGCTGCCGACGCCGGTCGCCAACACGATGGCGGTGCTGCGCGCCGTGTACGTGATGGTGCATCGCAAGCCCTCGCCCCATCGGCGGCGCGTCCTGGAAGGCGTGGCGAATCGGCTGCACGTCGTCTTCGCCGACTACCCGTCGACCGAGGAGTTGTCGGTCTGACCGGGTTCCTCGATCGACAGATAAGCATGCAGCTGGCCCGCGCCGGCGAGCATCGCCCGGCCGCGCCAGGTCAGCCGGGCCCGCCAGTCGGCCAGCGTGGCTTCCAGCGGTTCGACGCCGCCGGCGGTGCGTACCTGGTCGAGCAGGAGAGCGATGCGATCCAGCGGGTAGCCGCCCCGGCGCAGCTGATGGGCCAGCTGGGCGTCGCGGATGTCGGCGGCGGCGTACACCCGGTAGCCGGTCGTGCGGTCCCGGTGGGGCCGCAGCAGACCGGCCCGCTCCCACTTGCGCAGGGTCGCCGGGCGTACGCCCAGCCGCCGGGCGAGCGGGCCGACGAAGCTGCTGCCGGTCGCCGGCTCGGGCACGGCCAGGTCGCGTAACGCGAGCTCCACGGTGGTCAGCGTCTGCCGGTCCTGCCGGAGCTGGGCGTGCCCGGCGTCGATCAACTCCAGAGCGTGCTCGACGCGCTGCTCGTTGACGGCCTGCAGGATCGCCGTCGCGGTGGCGTGCCCGAAGCCGGGGACCAGGGCCAGGAACGTCCGCAACGCCTGAGCGTGCGTGGCCGAGAAGGCGCGATAGCCGTACGCCGAGCGCTGGGCCGCGGGCAGGATGCCGGCGTCCTCGTAGTTGCGGACGGCCTGGGTCGACAGCCCGTGCTCGCGCGCGAGGTCGACCGGGCGCAACCGGGGTGAACTCACGGTTTGAAGCTTACCGGGCTGCCCTTCGAAGTCAGAGGCGGGAAAAGTCTCAACCGACGGTTCAACGATACGGTTGAATGTATGACGAATCGCAGTGCACTGGCCGCCGCCGCCCGCCCGCTGACCCGGGACGGGCTGCGGGACTTCCTCGACACCTTGCCGCGCCCGCCCCGGCTGCTGGGCCTCGGCGAGCCGACCCACGGACCGCAGACCGTGCCCCGGCTCCGCAACGAGATCCTGCGCTACCTGGTGGAAGACGCGGGCTTCCGATCGATCGCCATCGAGAGCGACTGCCTGGCCGGGCTGCTCGTGGCGGACTACGTGCGCGACGCCCGCGCGAACGCTCGAGCCGGGCGTGCGGACGGAGAGTCGGGAGATCTCGACGACGTTCTCGCGCGCGGCATCAGCCACGGCTGGGGCGCGTACGCCGCCAACCGGGAACTGGTCGAATGGCTGCGCGACTGCGACGAGGACGTGCGGTTCTACGGGTTCGACGCCCCGACCGAGAACATGTACGCCCGTAGCCCACGCGGGCCGCTGCTCTACGCGTACGACTATCTGGCCGAGGTGGACCCGGACCTGCTGCCCGCCGACCGGGCCGAGATCGACGGTCTGTGCGGCGACGACGCGCGATGGGAGGACCCCGCCGCGGCGATGGAGCCGGCGCTGGGCGTGGGTTCGAAGCCCGAGGCCGCGCGGCTGCGCGTGCTCGCCGACGACCTGCGGGCCGGGCTGTTGCTGGCCGCGCCGAGTCTGATCGCCGCGACCTCGGCCGACGACTGGTGGCGCGCGGAGCTGCACGTGCGGATGGCCGCACGGTTGTTGCAGTACCACGCGGCGCTGGCCCACGACTGGCCCGGCCGGGTCAACCGGCTGATGGCCCTGCGGGACGCGATCATGGCCGAGAACCTGCTGTCCATCGTGGAACGTGAGGCGCGGCGCGGCCCGACGCTGGTGTTCGCGGCCAACGCGCACCTCCAACGGCAGATCAGCCGCTGGGAGCTGGCCGGGCCGAAGCTCGCCTGGTGGAGCGCGGGCGCGATCGCCGCGACCCGGCTCGGCGACGCCTACGCCTTCATCGCGACCGGCCTGGGCACCGTGCCCGACCGGGAGATCGGCACACCCGATCCGAACACTGTAGAGGGACAGCTGACCGCGCTCGGCTCGGATCGCCTGCTGCTGACCGGTTCGGCCCTGGCCGCGTCGCTCGCGGACCTCGCCCCACGCACCGGAATCCCGGCCACCGCCGGGTACTTCCCGCTCGATCCGGCCCACCTCGCGGAGGCCGACGGCGTGGCCTTCCTCCGCGAGGCGCGCTGATGGTCTAACGGCGATGACGGCCTAACGCCAGCCGGGCTCCGCAGGTCGCCTGCGCAGCGCGATCCCCAGCACGACGCCCGTGTACGCACAGAGCACGGCGAGCCCGGCCCACCCCGGCAGCGGGTAGTACCCGTTCGCCGGGGTGTAATGCGCGGTGACCTGGGTGTACTCGGTCAGCGTCTGCTGCACCGCGAAGCCCGCCGCCGGAGTCAGCCGCAGCAGCCAGGTGCCGGCCACGTCGGGCAGGAACGGCACGACCGTGACCGCGTAGGGCAGGGCGACCAAAGCCAGCGCGACTCCGGCGGCGGTCCAAGCGCGCCGCAGCACCACGCCCAACCCGTACGCGAACACCGTGGCGAGCGCGAGAACCGCCGCGAGCCCCAGGACGACGCGTACACCGGTGAGCATCGGCAGCTGATCGACCGGGATGTCCTTGCCGGCCAGGATCGCCATGCTCACCGGCACGGTCACACCGATGGCCGGCAGCGCGGTGGCGAACGCGGCCACCCCGATCCGCACCGCGCCCCGGCGCAGGTCGCCGCCCGCACTCGCGGTACGCGCCCCGTGCCGGGCGCCGACGACGAGCAGGATGATCAGCGCCACCAGCAGCCCCGACAGCGTCCGCTCGGCGGAGATCCCGCCGTCCTCGGAGATCGGGCCGATGTCGCCGGTGCCGGCGATCGTCACCACGCCGTTCTGCTCGCTCGCCCCGGACGCCGTGTGGAACTTCTCCCAGTCGGTGTGGTTCATGTCGCCGACGGCCGCACTCTGCCAGTCGCCGCTCCCCGCTGTCGTTCCCTCGGTCGTGATCGTGTCGAAGACGCCGACGGCCTGGGTGAACCGGACCTCCTCCAGACCTCCGCCGAGGCCGATCTCGCGCAGCGACAGGTCGCCGGGCGAGGTGGCGAGCAGACCCACCTGAGCAGTCGCAGGCAACCCCGGCAGGGTGGCCGAGCCCACCTTCCGCCAGGCCGTGCCGTCGGCCGACTCGAAGCCCTCGACGGTGTCCCCGGTACGCGTCAAACGAAGCCAGCGCGGGGACTGCTCCGACACGCCACTCGCCGATCCGGCCGTCCCGGCGACGTCTTCGGTGTAGGCGTACTGAAACCGGACGCCGTGGCTGCCGGTCATCACGAGCGCGGCATACGGCGACCCTGGGCGTACGCCGTCCTTGACGATGACGCCGACCTTCGCCCACGGCGTCAGACCCGGCACGATCTCGTCGTGGTCCGGCGGGGGATAGGTGATCGTGCCGGTCATCGAGGTCAGCCGGACCGTGATGGCCCCGGTCGTCCCCAGGTCGCGATGCCGGAGCCAGAACCGGTCGCTGACCAGCGCGCCGCCGCTGTCCGTGGCGGCCGCCGGGCACGGGCCGTCGCACGAGGACTGGTTGCCGAAGGCGTACAGCAGGCCCAGGGCCACCACGCTCAGCACGGCGGCAGCCAGCGCGAGGAGTGTCTTCTTCGTCATGGCCTCGGTTCTACGGAGCACGCCGTAACACCGCCCGAACCGCGGTTGTCATGCCGTTGTTAGGTCGGGCGGGGCATCCTTGGGGCATGATCAGGCTGCGCCGAGCGATTCGTGGTGGGACCGTGGGGGTGCGATTCACCCTCTTGTACGCGGTTGTGTTCCTCGTGTCCGGAGCCGGGCTGCTCGGGCTGACGATCCTGCTGGCCGGCGGGGCGAGCGAGACACAGGCGGCGCCCGACAACACCACGACGGCCAACGCGGCCGTCGAGGAACGGGTCCGGGTCCTGGAAGAGCAGCTCGCGGCGGTGCACACCGAGCAGAACCGGCAGCTGCTGATCGGCGCCCTGATCGCGATGATCGCGATGGCCGTCGTGTCCGTGGTGCTCGGCCGGGCGCTGGCCCGCCGGGTGCTGCGGCCGCTGCGGACGATCACCGCCGCGACCCGGCGGATCACGGCCGACGACCTCGACCGGCGGCTGGCCGTCGACGGCCCGTCCGACGAGGTGAAAGACCTCGCCGACACGATCGACGAACTGCTGGAACGGCTGGAGACCTCGTTCGACGCCCAACGCCGGTTCGTCGCCAACGCCTCCCACGAACTGCGTACGCCGCTGGCCACGATGCGGGCGTCGCTGGACGTCGCGGTCGCCAAACCCGACGCGCCCACCGCCACCGTGGTGCTGGCCGACCGGATGCGTACGCAGCTGGACCGGGTCGACCATCTGCTCGACGGGTTCCTCGTGCTGGCCCGGGCACAGCACGGCGCGCTGGCCGACAACGCGGCGGTGCCGCTGCACGACCTCGTCACGGCGGCCCTGACCGCGCGCTCGGCCGACGGGCTCACCCTCACGGTCGACGTGCCCGAAGCCGTCGTGGTCGAGGGCAGCCCCGCCCTGCTGGCCCGGCTCGTCGGCAACCTCGTCGACAACGCCGTGGTGCACAACGAGCCGTCGGGCTGGATCACGATCTCGGGCCACGCGCTTGACGGCGTCGCCGAGCTGGTCGTGGAAACCGGCGGGGAAGTGCTCGACCAACGGCAGGTCGACCGGCTGGCCCGGCCGTTCGAACGGCTGGGCGCCGCGCGTACCGGGTCGTCGGGGCTGGGATTGTCCATTGTGGCGGCTGTCGCGGCGGCCCACGGTGGCCGGCTCACCTTGCAGGCCCGCCCGACCGGCGGGCTGCGGGCCGCCGTCACTCTGCCGGTGGCGTCCGAGGCGCTGGTCGCGGCATGAGGATCCTCGTCGTCGAGGACGACCCGGCGCTGGCCGAGGTCGTCGCCGAAGGCCTGCGTGATCAGGGGATGGCCGTCGACCGGGCGGCCGACGGGCTGGCCGCCGCCGCCAAGCTCGACCACACCGCGTACGACGTGGTGGTGCTGGACCGGGACCTGCCCGGACTGCACGGCGACACGCTGTGCCAGATGATCACCGAGCGTGCCGAACGCCCGATGGTGCTGATGCTGACCGCGGCGAGCGCGCCGGGCGACCGGGTGAGCGGCCTGACCCTGGGCGCGGACGACTACCTCGCCAAACCCTTCCACTTCCCGGAACTGGTGCTGCGCATCCGCGCGCTCGCCCGGCGGCAGCCCGACGCCCGGCCGCGCACCCTTCGTGTGGCCGGCATCGACCTGGACCCGGTACGCCGCACGGCGACCCGTGACGGCCACGCCCTCGACCTGTCGGTCAAGGAGTTCGCGGTGCTCGAAGCGCTGCTGCGGGCGAGTCCGGGCTTCCTCAGCGCCGAAGCGCTGCTGGAACAGGTCTGGGATGAGAACGCCGACCCGTTCACCAACACCGTCACCGTGACGGTGGGCCGGTTGCGGCGCAAACTCGGCGACCCGCCCGTCATCGCGACAACCCCCGGCGTCGGCTACCGGATTGCCCGTCCTTGACCGGGGCCACGGCCTAGCCTGAGGACATGACGAGTGCGTTCGCCGTGGCTGCGGGCGACGGCGTGACCCTGCCCGCGCCGATCGGCGGCGAGGTGACGATCAAGGCCGACACCCGGCAGACCAACGGGGCGATGACGGTGCTGCAGTTCGCCGTCCCGCCCAAGGCCGGTCCCGGTCTGCACAGCCACCTGCGCGACGACGAGCTGTGGTACGTGCTCGCGGGCGAGTTCCGGTTCAAGGCGGGCGACGACATGCTGTACGCGTCGACCGGTGGCCTGGCCTTCGGACCGAGAGGACTGCCGCACGCCTTCCAGAACGTCGGCGACGAGCCGGGGCGGCTGCTGGTCGTCACCACCCCGGCCGGCATCGAACGATTCTTCGAGCAGGTCGCGGAGCTGACCGGGCCGGTCGACGCGGCCAGGATCGCCGGCATCGGACAGCCGAACTGGCTGGACTTCACCGGCCCGCCCATCGGACAGTCCGATCCGCTCTGAGTCGGCCGCTCTGACCAGTGGTCTGTCTGCGTTTGATCTGGTGGAGAGTGGATTGGTTCCGGCGCGGGCGCGCGTGGCTAGGGTGCGGTGGCGCTGAGTCCAGCGCGAGCGATGGCGATCATCCGTTTCCGGGCGGCGTGGTCGGGTTGCTGGCGTTCACGGGAGAGGCAGCCGGCGACGACCGCTTTGACGTCTGCCGTATCGATGTCGACGCGTACCGCCCCGGACCGTTGGGCGGCGTCGAGTAGTTGGTGCAGGGCTCCCATCAGATCGTGTTGGGAGCGGCTCGCGGCGGCTTCGATATCGACGCCGCCGCGAACCAGCACCTCGGCCAGGATCTGGTCGGCCGCCCCCTTGTCGATCAGGAACGTGAGGTAGGCGAAGAACGCGGCGCCAGGTTCGAGAGTTTCGGCGAAGGTCTGCGCTGTCGTCACGCAGGTGGCGGCCCGGTCCAGGATGATGGCCTCGAACAATGCTTCCTTGGTCGGGAAATGCCTGCTCACGGTGCCGGTACCCACGCCCGCACGGCGGGCGATCTCGTGGACGGATACCCCCAGACCTTCTGCGGTGAAGGCGGCCGCGGCTACCTCCAGCACACGCTGCCGGTTGCGCTGGGCGTCGGCGCGCAGCGGACGACCACCGGTGGTCTCGGATGACACGGCTGGTGGGGCGTTTTCGGGCTGGTCGGTCATGGCTTCCCTTGTGGCAGACCTCGATTGACAACCGGGACGGCCGTCCCGTATCGTTCCACTTGAAACGGGACGAGCGTCCCGATTGTATCGGTTACCTCGGCGGATAGCCAATGCCACCGATCTCGATGGGGAGCCACCATGACACGGCAGCAGGAAACAGCGCAGCGATGGACCGCGCAGGCCATCGGCGGCCAGCACGGACGCACAGTGGTCATCACCGGAGCCAGCAGCGGCATCGGGTTCGAGACGGCCAAGGCGCTGGCCGCCCGCGGAGCCACCGTCGTGCTGGCCGCCCGCAACCCGACCAAGACGCAGAACGCCGTCGCCCGCATCAACGAGGCGACACCCGGCGCGGACGTCTCCGCGATCCCGCTCGACCTGACCTCCCTGACCTCGGTCCGGCGGGCCGCCGAACAGATCTCGTCCCGCTACCCTCGGCTGGATCTGCTGATCAATAACGCCGGGGTGATGATGACGCCCCAGGGCCGTACCGAAGACGGCTTCGAACTGCAACTGGGTACCAACCATCTCGGCCATTTCGCATTGACCGGATTGCTGCTCGGCCGCTTGCTGGCCGGGCCGCACTCGCGGATCGTCACGGTCAGCAGCTTTGCTCACCGGCAGGGCTACATCGACCTGGATGACCTGCACTTCCAACAGCGCCGGTATCGGCCGACCGTCGCCTATGGTCAGTCCAAACTGGCCAACCTGTTGTTCACCCACGAACTGCAGCGCCGACTGACTGAGATCAACGCCTCTGCCATCGCGGTCGCGGTGGAACCCGGCGTCGTGCCGACCGACCTGCCACGCTACGCAAGCACCGTAAACCGTTCCATCGTCAAGCTCCTGACCGCAGTAGCAGGCCAGCGCAGCCCGCAAATAGGGGCGCTTTCGACACTGCGCGCCGCCACCGACCCCGGCGTATGCGGCGGCCAGTACTACGCACCAGGCAGCCTGGGCGGGTGGCGCGGGTACCCCGTCCTGATCGAATCCAGCACCCGATCCCACGACACCGACGTACAACGCCTGCTATGGAACGAATCGCAGCGCCTCACGGGCGTCACCTACCCCTTTCCTGGACTGCCCTCGCAGCAGAACTCCTGAGCCGTCGGGCCGGCCCGACGTTCAACCCACGATGCGCCAAAGTCCACGGTAGACCGACCGTCGCATCGTCCGTGCGGACGGCACGGTCGGTCAACCAGGCCCGCTACCACGACGCGGAGACCCCATGAAAGTCACGCTTTTCCTCAAAATCCAAGCGATCTATCTCGCTGCGATCGGCGGACTCTCCCTGCTCATCCCGCAAGCCGCCGGGGGCCGACTCGGCAGCCTCACCGCCTTCGACGTCTTCGTCGCCCGTTCCCTCGGCGCCGTCCTCGTCACCGTCGCCGCCCTCGACTGGGTGGCCAGTACCTCACCCGGACCCATGCTGCGCCCGGCACTATGGGCGAACGTATTCATGAACGTGACCCTCGGCGCCATCGACACCCTCGCCACCGCGAACGCCACGATCAGCGCCTCAAGCTGGACCGGGATCTCCATCCACGCCCTGTTCACGATCGGACTCCTCGGCTACCTTCTCCGCGGCGCAGAGTCGGCCCCGCACCGATAGGCGCAGGCCGCCGTTCATCTGGAAGGCCACCGCGAGAACGTCATCGCCAGGGTCAGGCGTGGCCGGGTGACCCTCCACCAGATCAAAGGCAGACAGACCACCAGGCCTTCCCGACTCGGCCTCGCGCGCGTCAGAGGCCGAGTTCGCGGGCGACCTCGCCCGTCGTCGGGCCGGCGGCCATGGCGGCGTACCCGTCGCGCAGGGCGGCTTCGGTGTCCTTGAGCCCGTTGCCGGTGAGGGTGATGACGACGCGCAGCCCCGCCGGCAGGGCGCCGTCCGCGTACTGGCGGAGCAATCCGGCGACGCCCGCGGCCGACGCCGGCTCGGCGAAGACGCCGTCGTGGCGGCCCAACTCCCGGTACGCCGAGAAGATCTCCTCGTCGGTGACCGAGCCGATCAACCCGCCGGACTCGTCGCGGGCGGCCAGCGCCGGTGTCCACGTCGCCGGGGCGCCCACCCGGATCGCCGTCGCATCGGTCTCCGGCCGCTCGATCGGTCCACCATGGACGAAGGGGGCGGCGCCCGCCGCCTGGAATCCCCAGATCCTCGGCGGCTTCTCGGCGTACGCCCGGTAGCCGGTCCAGGTGGCGGTGATGTTCCCGCCGTTGCCGACCGGCAGGCAGTGGATGTCCGGCGCGCCGCCGAGCGCGTCGACGATCTCGTACGCCACCGTCCGCTGACCGGCCAGCCGCAACTCGTTGCCGACCGAGTTGACCAGTGTCACCGGATGATGCGCGGCCATCTCCCGGGCGATGCGGATGCAGTCGTCGAAGTTTCCCGCCACCTCGATGATCCGTGCCCCGTAGCGGGCGGCCTGGGCGAGCTTGCCCCGGGCCACGGCTCCGGCCGGGACGAGCACCGCGGCCTCGATCCCGGCGCGGGCGGCGTACGCGGCCGCCGAGGCGCTCGTGTTCCCGGTGGACGCGCAAAGGACCAGCTTCGAACCGGCCTCCACGGCGCGGCTGATCGCGACGGTCATCCCCCTGTCCTTGAACGAACCCGTCGGGTTGGCCCCGTCGACCTTCAGCCACACGTCGCACCGCGTCCGGTCAGACAGGTACGCCGAGTGCAGCAGCGGTGTGCCGCCCTCGCCGAGGGTGATCGCCGGGGTCTCGGGGGTCACGGGCAGCAGATGCCGGTAGTCACTGAGGAGCAGTCCACGCCAAGGGGTCATGGCTGCCGACTCTAACATTCGTTTCGCCATCGAGCGCTAGGGGCGTGTCGTGTAACATTCGTTACGTGAGTTCTGACGTGGCGGCCCAGCTGGGCGAGATCTATGCCGACCTCCCGCAGGGGGAGCGGGCGATCGCCCGGGTGCTGCTGGACGACTATCCCTACGCCGCGCTCGGGTCGCTGCGTACGCTGGCCGACCGCGCGGGCGTCAGCCCACCGACTGCCTCCCGGCTGGTCGGGCGGCTCGGCTTCGCCGGCTTCGCGGAGTTCCAGGAGGCGGTACGCACCGGCGCCCGCTCCCGGCTCCGGGCGTTCGTCGACGAACCATCCGATGTGGAATCCGCCGCCGGTCAACTGCGGACGGCGCTCGACGAATGCCTCGCCGCGGTGACCGGGGCCCAGCTCAGCGCGGCGGCGACCCGGATCGCGCAGGCCGGCTCCGTCTGGGCGGTCGGCGGGCGGCTCAGCGAACTGGCCGCCGAATACCTCGTGCGACAGGTGGCGAGCCTGCGGCCCGGCGTACGCCACCTCCCGGGATCGATCCCCGAACGCGCCCGGGTGCTGCTCGACGTCACCAGTGCTGATCTCCTGGTGGCGTATGACTTCCGGCGCTATTCGGAGCAGACGGCACGGTTCGTCACCGCCGCCCGTGACCGGGGTGCCCGGCTGCTGCTGATCACCGACGCCTGGGAGTCCCCGCTCGCCGAGTACGCCGACGTCCTCATCCGGCTGCCCCGCGAAGCCGCCGGGCCGATCGACCCGATGATGCTCTCCATCGCGGTGACCGAACTGCTGCTGGTCGCCGTCGCCGGACACCTCGACCCCGAGCAGCGCCTGGCTTCCCTGGAGGAGCTGACGCAGACGCTCTCGCGCTGATCCGAGCTTGCTGCGCCGCTCGCCCCGCTCGCCCCGCTCGCCCGGCGGAGTGTCCGCCTTGACCGTCTGGTCCACGCGAGGACCAGGAGCAGAAGCTGATCTTGTCGAGTTAAGGTCGCTATGGCAACCGAAACTCGCCAAGATCAACTTACTGGCACCTCGCGAGCAGGTGCCGGTCGTCGGGACCGGGTCAGAAAGCCGTTGATCGCGCCAGCCACTGCGGGTCCGGTCCGATCAGCGGCGGGCAACTGCGGCGTTATCGGCATCACGCCGCCCGTTCGCGACCGCGCCTCGCCGATTCCCGGATGACGATCTTCAGTGCCGCCTATCCTGCCGAAATGAGCAGGAACGCATCGGTCGTGAACGCACCCGAGCTGGACGCGGCGGGGTTCGCGGCACTGTTCGAACGGCTGCGGGGGCGTGCCGACTGGGGAGAGGCGGATCGCCGGGGCGCGTTGAACTACATCACGCCGTCCACCGCGCGAGCCGCCATGGAAGAGGTCCGGCTGGGTCGCTCGGTCTCCCTGGCCGTTCCCGTGTCGACCGAGGTCACCGTCGACAACCCGCACCCCTGGCGTCACGAGATGATCAGCTCGCCGGCCGACCATCGCGATGAGCCCGGCGTGCACTTCGCCTTCGACCGGCTGGCCATGAGCGTTCACGGCAACGCGGACACTCATCTCGACGCGCTCTGCCACGTCATCTACGACGGCAAGCTCTACAACGGCGTACAAGTGGATGCTGTCGAGCGGGGCGGGGCGCCCGCGCTGTCCGTGGATGTCATGCGGGACGGGATCGTCGGCCGCGGTGTCCTTCTCGACATCCCACGGGTGCGGAAAGAGCGCTGGCTGAGGCCGGGCGACCAGGTGACGGCGGCGGATCTCGTGGCGGCGGAGGAGGCTCAGCACGTTCAGGTGAAGCCCGGCGATCTGCTGTTCGTCCGGGTCGGACACCGGCGTCGCCGCAACGCCCTGGGCCCGTGGGACACGGCGTCGGAGCGGGCCGGCCTGCATCCCACCGCGCTGGAGTACGTCGCCGATCGGCAGGTCGCAGTCCTCGGTAGCGACGGCAACAACGACACCGCGCCGCCGAGCGGGGTCGTCGACTTCCCCGTGCACGTGCTCGCCGTCAACGCCCTCGGCGTCCCGCTCATCGACTACCTGTACCTGGAGGATCTGCGTACGCTGTGCGCGCAGCACGACCGATGGTCGTTCCTCTGCGTCGTCGCTCCGCTTCGGATCCCGGCCGGCACGGGTTCGCCGGTGAACCCGATCGCGGTGCTCTGACCTCAAACGACCCGCAAACTGTCGGCGGGCGCGGCGTCCCGGAGCGCCGAGACACAGGCGGCCACGGCCGGATGCCCGCCGGAGCCGGACCGGAAGGCGACGTGCGTACGCCGTTGCAGCGGCAACGGCGTGAGCGTCACCCCAGGCGTCGGCACGACGCCGAGCGACGGCACGAGTGCGACTCCGCGACCGGCGGCGACCAGGGCCAGGACGGCGGTGAAGTCGTCGACGTGGTGGCGGATGCGGGGTGCGTACCCGGCGAGGTGACAGGCCTGCAGGGTCACCGAGTGGCACAGCGTCCCCGGGCTGCCCGCGATCCAGACGCGCTCGGCGCAGTCCGCCAAGGAGAGCTCACCGGCCGGCGCGGGCGGTCCTGCGAGGTAGACCGTCTCGGCCAGCAGGTCGACCGTGGACAGTCCGGCCTCCGGCGTGAGCGGCAGCAGGTCGTAGCTCTGCATCAGGGCCACGTCGAGGCTGCGGTCGAGCAGCCGGACCGCCATGGCGGCTGGGTCGAGTTCGTGGACGGTCAGGTCGAGCCCGGGATGCCGGTCGGCGAGCGTCACGAGCGCGGCCGGGAGCAGCGTACGCACGGCGGATGGGAAGGCTCCGATGCGCAGGCTGCCCTGGACGGCGGCGACGCTGGCCGAGGCGGCCTCCAACGCGGCGAGCACGGTCTCGGCATGCCCGGCGAGGACACGGCCGGCCGCGGTGAGCTGGACGGTCCGGCCGGCGCGCTCGATCAGCGGTACGCCGGCCTCCCGCTGCAAGGCGGTGAGTTGTTGCGACACCGCAGACGCCGTGTAGGTGTGCGCCTCGGCGACGGCCGCGATCGTGCCGAGCCGGGCCAGGTCGCGCAGGAGCATCAGCCGCCGGACATCAAGCATCAGCTCAGCTTACGCATCACCTCAGAAAGCCGAACTGGTGCTACCGAGTCATCGGCGCGAAGCTGGGAGCATGACGTTGAGCGGCCTGTTCGTCCCCATGATCACTCCCTTCGACCGTAGCGACGCCGTCGATCTCGACAGCTTGACGAAGCTGGCCGGTCAAGTCCTCGACGACGGGGCGACCGGCCTCGTCGCGCTCGGGACGACGGCCGAGCCGTCCGCGCTCACGGCGGCGGAGAAGCGCGACGTCCTTGACGTCGTCAGCGCCGTCTGCCGGGAGCGCAAGGCGCCGATGATCGTCGGCGCCAACACCCCGGACGAGCTGAGTCACCTGGCCGACCGGCCGGCGGCGGTCGCGGCGCTGACCCTCGTCCCGCCCTTCGTGCGGCCGGGGGAGGCGGGCGTGGTGGCGTACTTCGAGCAGACGGCGCAGCTGAGCCCGGTCCCACTCGTCGTCTACCACGTTCCATATCGCACGGGGCAGCCACTGTCGGCGAGCGCGTTGCGCGACATCGCGGCGATTCCCAACATCGCGGGCTTCAAATACGCCGTCGGCGGCATCGACGCCACGACGATGGAGTTCCTGGCCGATCCGCCGCCGGTCGCCATCCTCGGCGGCGACGACCAGTTCATCTCGCCGCTGCTCGCGCTGGGCGCGCACGGCGGCATCATGGCCAGCGCGCACCTGGCCACCCGGGCGTTCGCGGAGCTGATCGCCGACTGGCGGCCCGGCCTCGGCCACCGCCTCGCCCGGCTCGCGGCCACGCTGTTCGCCGAGCCCAACCCCACAGTGATCAAGGCCGTTCTCCACGCGCACGGCCGTCTTCAAACTCCAGCGGTACGCCTTCCGCTCATCCCGGCTTCGGTGACGGCGCTCACCGCGGCCAGAGCCGCTGAGGCGGCCGTCGCTGAGGCATGATGATCACGTGCCACTGCTTGCGACCGCCGCCCGGCCCGAGGGGATTTTCCGCGACCAGGCCCAGCCGGTGCTGCGTACCGGGGATCTGGTGCTGCGGCCCTGGCGGGAGTCCGATGTAGATTCCGTCGTCGCGGCGTACGCCGATCCAGGCATCCAACGCTGGCACGTACGCACGATGACCGGGGAAGAGGCGCTCGACTGGATCGAGAGCTGGGCTCGGTACTGGACGGCCGAGCGCGCCGCGAGCTGGGCGGTCGCCGGCCCGGACGACGTGCCGCTCGGCCAGGTGGGGTTGCGGCAGGTGGACCTCTTCGAGGGACAGGCCCACGTGTCCTACTGGGTCCGCCCGGAAGCGCGGGGCAAGGGTGTGGCGGTCGCGGCGACCGAGGCGATGGTCGACTGGTGTTTCGGTGCGGCCGGCCTGCATCGGTTGGAGCTGTCGCACTCGACGGCCAACGAGGCGTCCTGCCGGGTGGCGGGCAAGCTGGGATTCGCCCTGGAAGGCACCTCGCGGGGAGCGGGCCGCCACGCGGACGGCTGGCACGACATGCACGTGCACTCCCGGCTGCGCGACGACCCGGTGACCGGCCGCTAGGTGGCCACCGGCGTCAGGTGACGGTGAACCCGGCGAACAACAGGCTCGCCAGGGCTAGTGGCTCAGCAGGAAACGTTGGCCAGGTAATCGGGTGAGCGGATCTTGGATTTGGTGGCGAAGTCGCGTTTCGGTTCGGCATGACTGTTGC